>CAZLPC010000696.1:0-1813 GCA_964561305.1 uncultured Anaerolineae bacterium | reverse complement strand
TGCACCATGGCTATGCCTTGCACCAGTGGCCATTGTATCCTGATTTCAGCCGCCACCTGCTCCATCTTGGCCAGCGCCATTGGCTCATAAGCCTCATACTCTAGGCGTTCGGTCTCAACTAAGCCATCGCTGTGCTGGGTTTTGCCGCGCACATAGCCACTAAACAAGGCTACTGCGCCTGTTTTCGGCCCGACAATTTGCGCGGCAAGCGCATCAAGGCTAATCGGGTGATGGGCAATCATAAAGACGTGGGACCATTCCACACCGCTGCCGCCCGACACAGGCGGAAAAAACGCAATTTCATCAGTGGAGGCAATAGGATGGCCTGAAAACGCATACTCTTGATTAACAGCAGCAATTGAGCTTTCAATAGCTAGGGCCAGTGCTGGATATTGTAAACTGATTTGGGCGCGTACATCGTCTATAGTGGCGATGCTAGCGTTGTTAATCGTGATGCGATTTTGCCCTGCTAGGTCTTTTAAGGTTGCAAATAGTTTAATGTGTAATTCTGTCATGTGCTATGAGTCCATTTTATGTTTCAGCGATAAAGTCGCCGCTTTTGCCGCCATGCTTTGCTACTAGCCGAATACCATCTATTCGCATCGTTTTGTCTAGGGCCTTAGCCATGTCATATACAGTTAAGGCGGCTACTGAAACAGCCGTTAGCGCTTCCATCTCAACGCCAGTTTTGCCAATGGTTTGGGCGGTGGCTTGTATAACAACCGCACAATTGGCTTCGTCTATCTGTAAATCAACATCAACGTATGTGAGCGCAATAGGATGACATAAGGGAATGAGCGTGGCGGTTTGTTTGGCAGCCATAATACCAGCAATGCGCGCGACGGTCAGCACGTCTCCTTTTTTAACAAGCCCTTTTTTGATGGCCTGTAATGTTTCAAGATTCATGTATATAGCACCCTCAGCGATGGCCACGCGCTTTGTCTCGTCCTTGTTGCCCACATCTACCATACGAGCTGCGCCGTGTGCGTCTAGGTGCGTCAGTTGTTCGTCAGAACTACTCATCTAAGGTGACCAAATCTTCTTCAAAACTAGCCCGCAACACCAAGCGCCCCAAGCGTACTTCGTCACCATCTCGCAAAATTCGCGGCTCATTAGAAATAATTCGCTGTCCATTTAAAAATGTGCCATTGGCACTATTTAAGTCTACTAAAACAATGGTATCGTTTTGGCGGCGCAACAACGCATGGCGGCGCGACACACCTGCATCTATTGCACCATGTTCGGTCAGGTCGACATCTACAGAGCTATCTTCATGTGTACGCCCAATCACCAGTTCTTCTTCACCAAAAAGTACTTTTAGTGGTTTTTCATAGCCACGCACATGCAGCAAAATAACCGTTTGGTTGTCGAAGCGGGCTGTGCCCCACTTGCGACGCGGAATAACAGGCCCAGTGCCAGAGCTGCCAAACGTTTTTGTTTTGCCCTGCATGTTATTCACAACTGGTAGAGGTGTCCCACAACGAAAGCAATGGGCCGAGCCTTCCGTGTTGCTTGCTTCACACGTTGGATTTGGACAAACGATCATTGACAAGAACCCTTTTGAATTGACTTTAGTATTATACTATCATCCTACCCTAAAATCTTATGCACAAACAGGTTAGACCGCAGATAAATTTGTCGCTACAGTTTCTATCCTCTTTGCGGCATAATAGTAGCCGAATGCTCTCCGCTAATCAAACAGTAACGAGGATATTGTGTTACGCAAAGGGATGTCTAAAACCCGTACCTCATTCTTTGGTCGGTTGGCCCAAACATTGGGCATGGCCAGCAACATTACGGATGAAACATGGGA
>CAZLPC010000695.1:0-1814 GCA_964561305.1 uncultured Anaerolineae bacterium | reverse complement strand
GCAGGTTCAGCCGATAAAGCCCCGCCGTATAGGGCGCGGCGCTGCTGCTGACACTCCCAACCAACACCAAATTTCCATCGTGCGGAAAAATATCCGTGCGCCACACACGGCCCGGCAGCGTGGCGACAATAGACGGGCGCGTATCAGTTGGAAAAGTGCGGATGACACGCGGTGGCTCGTCAGCCATAAAGTAAAATATCGCCGCCGATGATGGCTGCTGGCGCGAAAACCCCAACGCCAAACCGAGACCAATCAGCCAAACGCCTACGGTGGCCGTCACAATCACAAACAAGCATCGCAACATGATTTGTTCGCCTCCACGATTGATGCAGCCAACATATTTTCCTTTGCTCAAAGTGAAGTCAGGATACATTTAACCGATCGAGCTATTATCCACACAAGCAATATAACGGGCTTAGAAATACTCAGTGAGATACCGCCCGCAGCAAGTGTTGATGTTGAGAATATGGAATGCTCTCCTGATTGTCGTTGGCTGGTAACCTCTGGTGTAACTGCGTCACGGTTAGGGCCGCCATCAGGATCACTTGCCCCAGTATGAAAGTCCTACCCAGCACGAAGATCGCTGCAAACAGCCATCGCGTCATCACTCTTGCTTTCCTCGCGGCAACCAAGCGGCCCCAGTCGCGCCAAGGATCATCAGCCCGCCAATTCCTAATAAATGACGTGTATCATCTACCCGCGCTGTAAACGGCAGATACCCCACATACTGCGTAAGATCGCTAATGTAGTACAAATATAGACGCTCAAGATCTAAGGCATAGGTCTTGCCATCGCGCAAATAAATGCCGAACGATTCACGATTTTCTGGATAGCAGTTTTCCTGACAAATGGGGATGCTGTATTCTTCTCCGGTAGAAAGATCAAGCCACGATAGGGCGTTTTCACCATCACTTGCATTCCGATGCAGCAAAAGACGTTGTGAATCCAGTAGCCGAGCAAAGTGGACACCATCTGGAATACTCACTTCGTTTCCTTCAACAAGATCGAACATGTACCAAGTTTCGTGACTATTGGAGAGACGAAAACGCAGATAACGGCCTTCAAGTATTTCTGGCGTATCTGACAAGCCCACCATATTCAAGTTAGTGTCAACGTGCGACCACTCGGTTGCCACACTACCATCATTAGCCAGCGAGACCAATTTGACCGTCCCGAAAGTCGTAATAAATGCCCATAAGCGATCTCCGTACCAAAACAGATCTTCCATGATGGGGTAGTAACGATTTGGTTGTAAGATGCTGAGGAGTTCTGGTTTGCCACCTGTGCGCGGCACTCGCCAAACCAATGTATTACTTACTCTGTCCCGAGTGAGATAGTAGACCCATTGTGGCCCCATGACAATGTCTGTAAAGATGCCGCTTTGATCACCCGCGCCAACTTTGGTCCCTAAATAGACGGCTTTTTCATGTGCCAAATTGACATAGTAGACATCTTCTAAGAAGCCGGGCTCATATCCGTTCCGGTCGATAGCAATCCCCCGCCCATTGATCGGATCGATTGTCGCTTGCGCCCACAGTTGAAGCGCAGGGAACCAACGCAGATCGCCCGTTTTTACGCCAAAGCTATAATTATCTCCACTAAATGCG
This sequence comes from uncultured Anaerolineae bacterium, assembly GCA_964561305.1. Lineage (GTDB taxonomy): Bacteria > Chloroflexota > Anaerolineae > Aggregatilineales > J027 > J027. The sequence continues at coordinate 207 of CAZLPC010000695.1, read as the reverse complement.
ACTGCCGAGCCAGTTTCAGTATAACCAAAATAGTTATCAAGCCTCAATATAAGCCGCAATTCACCGATTGCATCCCAATAATAATTCTCTATATATCCTCTTCGAAAGTCCAGTAGCGCAAGGTCTTCAGGGGTGGTATAAACCGCATCTGCTGGCAGACGACGCAAGCGTACTTGCCGTTTTGAATCGCTAGCAGTCAAGTTAAGT
>CAZLPC010000694.1:0-1818 GCA_964561305.1 uncultured Anaerolineae bacterium | reverse complement strand
ACTCACCAAGTCGGCACTATGAATGTTATCGCGCACTTGCTTACCTTTATAACCAAAAACAGTATAGGGTGTTCCGGTGGCGGTACATTTCATTAGATAGGCTAAAAAGCCATGTAATTGTGCCCCCGAATGGCGGGGCCCGGTCAGGCATCCCCCCCTAAAACAAGCCGTTTTCATGCCAAAATAGCGTCCATATTCTTGCACCAACACATCCGCCGCTACCTTAGAAGCCCCAAACAAGCTATGTAGGTTTTGGTCAATGGACATGTCTTCACGAATGCCATTGCAATAGGTGTGTGCAGGATCAATTTCCCAGCGCGTTTCTAACTCCTGCAATGGCAAAGCATTTGGCGCATCGCCATAGACCTTGTTGGTAGAGGTAAAGATAAATACTGCGTCTGGAGCGTGCTGGCGGGTGGCTTCTAATATATTAAGCGTGCCAGTTGCATTCACAGCAAAGTCAGTGTGGGGTTCGCGCACGGCCCAGTCATGAGAGGGTTGTGCCGCCGTGTGAATTACAATCGCAATTGCACTGCCATAGCGCTCAAAAATTTGATTAATCGCCGTCATGTCACGAATATCAACATCATGATGGCTATAGCGTTGCCCCAGCTTTTGTTGCAGCCGCTCTAGGTTCCAACGGGTAGACGAGCCTTGCCCAAAGAAATAAGCCCGCATGTCGTTGTCTATGCCCACCACATCAAAACCCAGTGCTGCAAAAAACTCTGCTGCTTCAGAGCCAATAAGGCCCGCCGAACCGGTTACAATTGCAATACTCAAGGCATACCTCTTTTGTTGGGCCAGCCACTAATCCTTGAATCTGACAGGCCAGCCTAGCGTTTCAAGTCATCAATAAAGGGTAGGACTTCAATAGTACACTATCCGCTTATACTAGCGAATAGTGATCGGCTGCAAAACAGCAATATCGCCAACTGCTTCGCTGTCGCTATCCACAACAGCCAAGCGTTCTAGGTTTTCCCAATAGTAGATGATCATTTGGAGCCGATATTGGCCGGCGGGCAGATCATTCGGCAACAGCACCCCCCGCGAATCGCGGTAAGATTCGCCAACCAGCCACGCAGATGTTCGCGCAAAGCCCCCAATAGGGGCACTGTCTTGTTGGGCCACAACCTGCCCCTCAAGCGTCACCAGTTGCAGGCTAACGGTATAATCACGCTCGATAGGTGCAATAACCGATAGTTGTAGCGACACGGGCAAAACATCACCAGCACGATAGATGTCGTTCAGTGGCAGATCATAACCATCTAGTGCAAACCGATCCCCAAAAACCGCAGTCGTCGGATAAGCGGGTTGCTCTGACGGCGCAGGCCGCATATAAAACCCCACCAAACGCAGGCTTTCGCTTGGTTCTAGCTCTTGAAAACGATAATAATGCTCTGCCAAATAGCGTTCTTCAGGACGACGAGCAAAGCCATGAAATGGGCCAAAATAGGTTACAAGCCAAACACGCTCATAACGCGGCGCAAGATAGTCATAGAGGCGCACAATATAATCGCCTGCAAGCTGGGCAGTTGTGCCTTCGTTCACTGCTGCGACATGAGATGGGCTATACAACTCGCCGGGCGAAATAGGAAGTGTGATGATGATGTCAGCCGACTTATACTTGGTCGCAAAAAGCCGAAAGAAAGCCTCATCTTTCAAAACCACCGCATCTTCTGGGCGCGAAACATCCTCTAGGCGAGCCAATAGCTGCGCCGATTGATCGGTGGTGGTCATTAAACCGCGTGGATCATCCCGAATCGTCCATATACCAATAGCACCAGCTATCAATAACAAACCACTAGAAAAAATAATGCG
>CAZLPC010000693.1:943-1827 GCA_964561305.1 uncultured Anaerolineae bacterium | reverse complement strand
CCCTCTTAGGTCAAGAGACGTGGTTCGCGTGTCGGGGTCATACTGCCATAAATGGGGGGTGGACTGGCTTAGATTGCTCATTACGCTTAGATGACCATACGTACTGATCAGGATATGTTCGCCATCGGGGGTAGCAGTATAGCGAGGATCGTAGCTGTCTAGATTCCAATCTAGCCGAACCCGATCCTTAGATTCACAATTGAGCCAAACCTGTTGATAGCCAAAGCAAACCACGGTATTATCGGGGCCCGCTGTGATGCCACCAATGCCGTGATCATCGTCAAAGCGGAAGGTCTGGCGGTCGTTTTCAATTACATCAATTCGATCCACGCCAAACGAATTGTCTGGGCCAAATTCTGCAAATACAAAACCGGCAAACTCTAAGCGCGTCGGCCCAAATGTCAAGCCGATACCGTCGCGGGCGACCATCACCGTATCATCATCCAGCCAGATAACCGTATCATAATTGTTATTCGTTTGGCTCAGCCAATAGTTTACAACTGTGGGTGCAAGTACCATTACTCCTATCCCTGCAATAGGAAATAAAATAGCCGCGAGTATACTGGCCTTTAGCAACCAGCGTGGCGCTTTTTGAGAAGATGCAGCAGGGGTACCAGTCAAAACACTTTCCATAGCGTGGTTGCTCCCGAATTATGTTTTTATATAGACGGTTTTTGTTGGTACATACGGGCAAATAGCCCGCAAACAGTCGTCATCTTCATTACCATATCATGAAATCGCATGAACGCTTCATAGCCCCCCACTTTTTCGGGTATCGGGCTTTGGTAACGCTTGGCGCACAAGGTCACAATCAAAACGAAGGCCTTGCGGCCTTCGTTTTGTGGTAGAAACAGTGTGCTTAGATGGTCTCTAGCCAGCTGCCC
>CAZLPC010000693.1:0-933 GCA_964561305.1 uncultured Anaerolineae bacterium | reverse complement strand
TCAAAAAAGAAACCCATTGTGCGCTCTCCTGATCGTCTGATTCAGAAACATGAAACTGCATTCATCATAGAACTTGCACGTTACGAAAGCGTTACGAACCACACCCCCCTAGCGACATGCCGCGTTTGGGCGTGTACCTAAACATATCTATCTAAAATAATAGCCAGCTATGCAGCCCAAAAAGGACGATTCAGAATGCCCTTGTTTCAATATCACCCAGACCTAATCACGCGATGTCCGAACACAGTTGGCGGGGTGTTGGTGGGCCACGGCCTTAGCAACGCCGCAAGCCCCGCCGACCCCGCCACCGCCATGCTTTGACCCGTTGGGCTATAGGCCACGTCCTTAATATCGCCGCGCCCCAACACCGCCACTAGCTCGATTTGGGCGGCGTTTTGGGGCATCAGCATGGGGGCAGTGGTGGGCGTTTTGGCTTGGGCCAAAGCCGGCCCAGCCAACACACTGGCCAGCATCGTTATCAACACAGGGTGTCGCATCATAATGTTGGGTCTCTCTACACCTAAAAATAGCGTGTACACAATGGTATAGTGTACACGCTACATCAATCTGCCATGCCGATGCTGGTCTAGTGCCCCACGTCCATGCTACGTTTTGGCATCTGGTGGGCCCTAGCGCGAATACAGCAATTCGCCCGTAGCCAGATTGTAGACCCACAACCGATCTTCTGACTGATTGTCTTTGCCCACCACGGCAAGCCGCGTGCCACTGGGATTAGCAGCAAGCCCCCTCACCTCGTCGGGATAAATATCAAAAATGGCAACTTGGGCCAAGTTTTCGTCCAACACATAGACAAAACTGACTGATGATGTATCGTCATTTGGTCGCAGCACCAGCAAGCGGCCATCGGGCAACAGTTGCATCAGTTGATCGGCGGGCTGGTAGGTGGCAAAGGCTAAGGTTGCCCCCGTCTCA
>CAZLPC010000692.1:1294-1829 GCA_964561305.1 uncultured Anaerolineae bacterium | reverse complement strand
CCTCGACGATATACGGATGGTCGTCAAGTTGGATCGTCAGTGGGTGGCGGCCTTCGATCACAATCGTTTGCGCGTGGATGTCGGCTGGTTTTTGGGTGGGCAACCAGTTGCGCCCTTTGCCAACCGCGATAAACAAGCCATCGTCATCGCCAAAGCCCGCAAAATCACCATTGGAATCGCCTGTGAACAGCGGCAACCCAACCGTGTGCTGGAGCCATTGCATCAGTGGGCCGGGTGGATTGCCAACCAGCCCCATTTCGCTGATACACAATAATTCGCTGGGCGTAAATTCGCCAGTCGCAGCGCTGGCGGGCAAACGGTGGCGGGCGATAAGTTCGACGATATTGCCACCCGCATCATGGAAGTATAGCGCGTCGGCTTGCCACGCATCACTATGGAACGCCACAACATCTTGGCCCTCGTGCTGTAAGATGGTCGTGTGCTGCTTGGCCCAGTCTAGCGCGGCTGCTAACCGATTGGGCGCGATGTTAAAGGCGAAATGATGTACAAGCTGCTGATTGTCGGGCGCGGCCCG
>CAZLPC010000692.1:0-1284 GCA_964561305.1 uncultured Anaerolineae bacterium | reverse complement strand
TCACCACCAGCGATGAAACATTCACCGTCCAGCCCGCGTGGACGGTGAATGTTTCATCGCTGGTGGTGATCACTTCAAAGCCGCGTTTACGATACCATGCTTTTTGTTCAGTGTAGTTGGCAGTATATAGCCAACAGTCTAGGATTTTCATGGTGAGCTAGCCTTTGCTGCTATTTGAACAGTGGGGCTATTGTACAACATGGGTCGTGCTTTGGTTGCCCGTATGGGGCGCATCGGCCATAATATGGCGCACCAATAGCCTACAATCAGCGCCACGCGCAACAAGCGAGGGAATCTATGGAACGTCTTAAGCTGTTTTTTGCAAATGTGTATTTGGTGCGCCAGCCCGAACCGGTTTTAATTGACACTGGCGCGCCCGGTGACGAAGGCCGCATTTTGAAGTGGCTGGCCAAGCAGGGCGTTCAACCCCGCGATCTCAAGCTAATCGTGTTGACCCATGCCCACTTTGATCATGCCGGATCGGTGGCAGCCCTAAAAGCCGCCACCAACGCACCTGTCGCCGTCCATCGTGCCGATGTGGCCATGCTAGAAAGTGGCAAAATCCCACCGATGTTGCCCATGGATGTTGAAGGCTACTTCGTGCGCCCCCTGATCAAAGCCCATTTTTCGCCCACGTCACCCGATCTGGTGGTAGAAGATGGCTTTGATTTTGCGGCGCATGGCTTGGAGGCAACGTGGATTCATACCCCCGGCCACACCGACGGCTCGATCACGCTGCTGTTGCCATCGGGGGCAGCACTGGCCGGCGATATTTTGCGGGGGGGCTTGTTTGGCGGCAATCTGGTTCCCCAGATCCCACGCCAGCCGTTCTATATGCACGACAAAGCCCAGTTTCCGACGCTACTCGCTAGCATTCAGCGCGTATTGGATGCGGGCGCACAATCCTTGCACATTGGGCATGGCGGCCCGCTTCAACGCGATGCGGTCGCCAAATGGCTAGCCAAGCAGCAAGCCGCGCAACGCTAGCGTTTTATCAGCGCACGCTGACGATCATCACCGTGAAGGGGCCGCCCAAGTCTTTGCGGTGGGTGGTCTCGTCATAGCTCACCACGAAAGAGGTTCCGGTGGGCACAACCCGCCGCACCAGCCCAAACATCACGCCATATTCTAGATCATCGGGATAGATGGTGTCGGACTCGACGCGGTAGTTATTTGCGTCCAGCTTTTCCACCTTCACATAGCCGGGGGATGCGCCCCGATGCGAAAAATGCAACGAACGATCCATGTTGAAGAGCATGGCCTCTAGGCCACCCTCCAAAATTT
>CAZLPC010000691.1:0-1834 GCA_964561305.1 uncultured Anaerolineae bacterium | reverse complement strand
TGGTACAGCGGCTAGCAAAATCTCGGCGGCTTGTTGGGGGTCTTCAATGGCAACCGCATAGCCACGCGCTGTAGCTTGTACAAAGGCCGCCACTACATCGGGTTGTTCATTAATGAGGGTACGGGTGGTTAGCAAAATTGGCGTATAGTAGTTGGGGATGCAATCGGCATAATCCATCAGCATCAAGCGGCTCAGATCACGCCCGTCTAGTTCGGCATTGATGCCTTGCCAGCCATAAAATATCCAGCCTGCATCTATACGCTGACGTGCCATCAGTTCAATCACATCAGCAAACCCAATGTCTATATAATTCTCTTCATCCCAGCTAGCGCCATCGCAAGCCAGCAAAGCGCCTAAAAAGGCATTTTCAAGGTCGGGCAGGCCAAAGCCGCCATAATTTAACGCCGCTAAATCGCGAGGAGTATCAAGGCTGTTTGACTCGGCCAGAGTGACAAACGCTGATGTGTTGTTTTGAATGATGGCTGCCACCGACACCAGCTCAATGCCCTCTGCCAATGCGGGTGTGCTAAAGTCTTGAAAACCCACGCCAAATTCTACCAAACCTGCATCAAGTGCCTGCTCTGGAAAAAAATCGGTTGGCTCAATAATACTGACTTCCAGATTGGCTGCCTCATAATATCCCAAAGCTTGAGCCACATAAAACCCGCTATGGTTGGTATTGGGTGTCCAGTCTAACATCAGCCGAATGGTGGTTCGTTCATCGGCTACCGCAAAATCAGTGGCTCCGCCCAAAGGATCGGGGCGTTTTGGGCCGCCGTCTTGTGCATTTACGGGCATAGCCAAGCTACCAAACAATAGTAAACACACCACAATTGTTAAACGACGCATATCACTTCAATCCTTATTTTTTGAGAGAGATTTTCAAAAATCGTGTTATACCACGCAGATAATCGCTAGCCCGCAACAGCCCCACATAGCGCCAGCGCAAAGCCACCAACTCGATTAGTATAGTCAGCAGCACTAGCAACATGCTTAAAGCCGCGATAATCACAATCGCAAGATAGGTCTGGTCAATATCAAAACTGCGATACGAGCGTTGCAAAAACTTGCCTAGTCCATCGCCAGATCCCACATATTCGCCAATAACCGCGCCCACCACACTATAGGTGGCTGCAATACGAAGCCCGCTAAAAAAGGCAGGCATGGCAGTGGGCAGGCGCACCTTCCACCAAATTTGGAGCCGATTTGCACCCATTGTTTGCAACAACTGAGTATAAAGTGGATCAACGCTTCTAAAACCGCTAAGGGTGTTAATGGTGATGGGATAAAAACAAAACATCGCCACCACAATTACTTTGGGGCCGTTGTTAAAACCAAACAGAATTATCAGCAACACCGCAATTGCGAAAATAGGGATAGTCTGGGATAGGATTAAAATAGGGTATAAAATCCAGCGCAACCACGCCACCATGTCCATCACCGCCGCCAATGCCATCCCTAGTGCAATGGCAATGCTAAGGCCCGCCAGCGTAACCCATAACGTGGCGGGAATGTGCTGTTGGCGCAAGGCTGTTTCGTGGTTTTGCCATGCGGCCTCTAGGCCTGCATAACTGGGCAGCAACCCATCTACATCGCCACCTGTGGCGTTTTGGATATCGTTGTAGAGGGTGGTTGTGCTGGCCGCAAAAATCAACACCAACACCCCCAAGCCCATCACTAAAATCACTGACCGTAAGACATCAATGATCATGCGCCCCACGCCACCGCCAGCCCAAACTGGCGATGTTTCTGATGTAGACGCGGTGGGCGTAGATGACCTAGCGATATTTGGCCAGCTTGTCATCAATGGTTGATCCCGTCACTGCATCTGAAA
>CAZLPC010000690.1:0-1834 GCA_964561305.1 uncultured Anaerolineae bacterium | reverse complement strand
CCTGTTGGACGCACAGCCACAAATACAGGCTGTTGGGGATCATCCACTATAGTGGCCATGTCGGCCCGCAACTCGGCAATACTATCACCGGGCCATAGCGCCAGCCGCAAGCGCAGCCACTCGTTATCGTCGGTTGGCAGCAAACGCCGAATGCGAATCACCGACAAGCCAGCCCTACTCGGCGCTACCTTGTGATAAATCGTCGAGTCCGGCCTCGCCCAAGCTGGCGCGTTCAAGTGCAATGCCATTCAACAAATCAGGGTTGCCCGCAAAATCAAGTAGTAGCGCCACCGCATAGTCTTCATCAATGCTGGCCGGGTGGGCCCCAAAGGCATCCAGCACCAGTACGCTGCCGTTTTCGAATGTTACGGCTAATACGAGGCCGGTTGCACCTTGATCATCGTAGCGCCAGTAGAAAAGCTCAACATCACCCAGCACTGTCTGTTGCACCTCTTCGGGTTGCAGAGGGCGGCTGTTTTCATCAAGGGGCTGATAGGAAGCGGCCATGACGGCAATCACATCTTCCAACTCCATATCTTTAATATCGTCGGGCAGAAAATAGTCGAGGTAGAAGGTCGCAGTCTCGGCATTAATAGCCAAGAAGTCACGGCGCTCGAAGTCATCCTCTAGCTGAAAGTCGGCACTGAAGCGCACGATGCTGTCATCGCTAAAGGTATACTCGGTCAACTCGCCGCGTTCTATTACTGGTTGGGGATCGAAAGGCACGCTGGGCAGGGCTTCGCTATCCAGCAAAAAGCTGGTGTTGTCCTTGGCCATATCACTCAGCATTGCCAGCGCCACTGCCTCATAGCGGCTGTTATAAAACGCGCCATAGGCATCAATCACAATCACCGCGCCACTCGGCAGCTCGATGGCTTGCAGCGTACCGGGAAAGTTCTGATCATCATAGCGCAGCCATGTCACATCCACGCCATTGGTGCTGATCACTTGGGCCAATTCGGCCACGTCCAGATCAAATCCGTCGGTCTCCGCGATAAATTGTTCCATAGCGCCAATTGGCTCAGTAATGCCTAGTGTCGTCCGCTCTTGAGTCGTAAAAAGCCGAATGTAAAAACTGATGTTGCGAGCATTCAATTGAGCGCTAGTGGAGTCTTCAGATACCAATTCGTAGGCCAAAGGATAGCGCAGCACCGAGCCATCTTCAAAGGTTATTGAACTCAACTGAATATCAGGATCGTCTTGGGCCAGCACCCCGCCCACCATAATAAAAAAAAGCACAGCCAGACCCATGAGTGCCATCAATATACGTTTCATATCTGCAACATCTCCTTAAGAGTTGTAAAGGTGTTGAAATTCATGATTCAGTGTAGCATAGGTAACGGCTGGTGTGCTGGCCCGAGTGGTGGGTATCGGCCAAGTAACAATCAGCTCTACCACCCCACTATAGAAACCTGAGCCTTATCAATGCAAGCCGCGCTTGTGGCGGGCCACCAATATAAGCATGGGCCCCAAAAACGCCGACAAGCACAACAAGGCGCTGTCCAATAGGCCGCTTATATCGTTGGGGTCTGTACCTGTTGTTATTGAAGGCTGACCCGCGCCGGTTGAAGGGCTGCTTTGGCTGGGCGGTAGTGTGGTGGTGGGTGTCGCGCCATAGCGGGCCTCAAAGGTCGCCGTTTGTTGGGCCCGCAACGTGCCCGCCACAGCAATAGCAATATAGCCGTCATCGGGGGCCGGGTTGGCTTGGCCGGTCAGGCTCTCAAGTTGGCTTAGCAGGTTGTCATTGGGCAGATAATAGGCTGTTTGCAAGCCGCTATAGCTGGTCCGGAATTGATCGGGCCCCGCCCCATGCAGAAAAAATACATAGCGCCCA
>CAZLPC010000689.1:0-1837 GCA_964561305.1 uncultured Anaerolineae bacterium | reverse complement strand
GCGCATCCGACGGGGTTTATACGTCAAATTGCGCTGAGTGCGGGCATTGCTCAAGAAGCAATTGAGCAATGGTATCGGGATGGCTATATTGTCCCTATTCCACACGCGCAATAGGGGCAAGCAGAGGAAAAGCCACCACCGCACCTTGTACACACAACGACACACCCTCGCCCATAGTGAAGATTAGATAGGGATCGGCTTCTATTGTGAGCAATGTGTCATCGGGCAAAGCAACTTTTAGGGTTTGATAGTTGCCCTGATAGACAACATGCGCTATATGGGCGCTTGTGCCGCCTTCTTTTTCGGCGCGTACATTTCGATATCGAATGAATACTTCTACTGGGCCTTGCTGGGGCTTCTGTAAGGGCAACACCCCCAAGGCGGTTTGCACACTATCGCCTTGAGCATGGCCCATAATACGGTTGGCATTGCCCAAAAACAGCGCTACTTCTCTTGAGATGGGGGCATCATACAAATGGCGTGGCGTGGCAATTTGAGCAATTTTGCCATCTAGCATAACCGCTACTTCATCGGCGAAACTGAGTGCCTCAGATTGATCGTGTGTCACTAAAATTGCTGATACACCCGCCTCGCGGATAATGCGGGCGACATCTTCGCGAACTTGCGTTCTTAGACCAGTATCTAAATTAGAAAATGGCTCATCCAGTAAAATCGTGTGCGGATTGGTGGCCAAAGCCCGCGCCAAAGCGACTCGTTGTTGTTGGCCGCCCGATAGTTGTTGTGGATAGCGTTTTTCTAGACCATCAAGGCCCACCAAGGCCAACATGGTCTGAATGCGGGCTTTGCGGTTGGTATCGTTGGCCAAGCCATAGCCGACATTTTTCTCGACTGTGAGATGCGGAAACAATGCATATTCTTGAAAAACCATGCCAATTTGTCGTAGATGGGTGGGAATATGCACCTTAGTTTGACTATCAAAAACAAGCCGCCCATTCAGGGCAATTTCGCCCATAGTGGGTGTTTCTAGGCCAGCAATCATGCGAAGTGTAGTTGTCTTGCCACAGCCCGATGGCCCCAAAACCGCCATAAATTGTCCTTTGCTTAACGCAAAGGTCACCGCATCTACGGCGCGTGTTTTACCAAAAGTTTTATGAACAGCACGACACTCTACAGCGTTACTCATCAGACTCCACGATAAAAACTAGCGACAAAGCAGAAAATGCAACCAACAATAATGCAGGTGCAGCCGCCCGTGCATAAAATGCTTCTGAGGTGGCCGACCAAATGCGTGTAGCAAGTGTATCATACCCGACAGGGGCCAACATGAGGGTAGCGGGCAATTCTTTCATCACTGTCAAAAAAACCAAGGCCATACCTGCCAGCACACTAGGGCGCATCATCGGCAATGTAATGGTTGCAAAAACACGCAACGGTTGCCGTCCAAGTGTTTGGGCGGCTTCTTCAATATGGGGATTAATTTGCATAAGTCCGGCACGGGTGGGGCTAAGGGCTTGGGGCAAAAACAATACGAGATAGCCAAAAATAAGCAACGGAATAATGCGATAGTTACTGAGGTTTAAAATATCCATACCCAATAAATAGCGGGCCCCAAAAAAAGTGAGTGCCAACCCGACGACGACACCCGGCAGCGCATAGCCTAAATAGACACTTTGCATAATGAAGCGATTATACCAACGTGGATAGCGCACGCCCAAAGCCGCAAAAGGCAACGCCAAAAAGCCCGCCGCCAACGCCGTAAGTGCTGCCATCCGCAGCGAACGCTGTAATGGGCCGCTTACATCGCGCAATGATTCATTTTGCAACAAGCCATTTATTAGCCAATAGGTGATAACACCCACCGGGGCCACCAATGCCA
>CAZLPC010000688.1:0-1839 GCA_964561305.1 uncultured Anaerolineae bacterium | reverse complement strand
AGCCGCGCCCAAGTGAGCCTTGGCGAAGTGCTAGACTTGCTGGGCGACCCACAAGCGGCCATCGAAGCCCTTAACACCGCCATTCGGCTAGATGCCACCCGTCCCCAAGCCTATTATTTGCGGGGCCGCGCCCATGAAGCATTGGGCGATACTGAAAACGCCTTGTTCGACTATCGCCAAGCCGTTACCCTAGACCCCAACTATCCCCAAGCACAGCTTGGTTTGGCCAGCGTCTATACCACGCTAGGGCGCTATGCCGAGGCCACCGCCGCTTATGATCGCTATTTGCGCCTTGTCAGCGATACCGATGAGCAAACCATTGGCACAGAAGGTCGTGCCACCGTGGTGGCCCTAGAAGCCACGGCCTCGGTCACGGCTACTTTTACGCCCACCAACACACCAACGGCCACCCCAACCTTTACACCCACCAACACTGCCACGCCAACCGATATGCCAACCCGCACCCCTGCGCCAACCCTAGACGTGGAGAGCACGATCAGCGAAGGCATACAATTATTTAATGAAGGCAATTATCTTAATGCCATCGTCAGCTTCACGCGGGTGCTTGCTATTGAACCCGACAACACCGCCGCCTTGTTGGGGCGCGGCGCAGCCAACCTAGAGCTAGGCAACCTTACCACTGCCCGCCAAGATCTTGAACGCCTGATTGAGCTTGATCCCAACGAGCCAGCAGCTTTTTATAACTTAGGCTTGGTAGAAGAAGATGAAGGCGACAACACCGCCGCCCTTGAAAATTTTGATCGTGCCATTGATCTGCTCAACAGCTATGCAGTTGCCCACTTTGCTAAAGGGCGCACGCTATACCTAACTGGCGACTATGTTGGCTGCGTTGCTGCCCTCAATAATGCGCTACAAAACAGCTATACCGATTTGCCTTCGCTCTATAATTTTCGGGGGTTGTGCTTTAGCCGCTTAAACAGCACGGCCTCGGCTATCCGCGACTTTGAGGCCGCCCTTGAAATGTTGCCCACTTATCCTGCGCCCTATTTTAATCTAGGTGACATATATTATCAGCAACAAAACACCGCGCTGGCCCTGCAAAACTATCGCGAGTATGTGCGCTTGGCTGGTCGCAACGCCGACCCACTGGCCGCGCAGCGCATTAACGAGCTAGAAAACTTGCCCGCCAGCACCCCCACACCCACCCTTGCCCCCACGCGCCAACCCGCACTGGGCAGCACCCCCGTCGCCATAGACACCACCCGCGCCGACAGCTTGTTTGAAGACGGCAACGCCGCTTATGATGCGGGCAATTTTGCCGAAGCAGTGCGGCTTTATCTACAAGCCATCGCGCTCAATCCCAATAGTCCCGGCTATTATAACAATTTGGGCAACGCCTATTTGGCCCAGAATAATACAGATGCTGCGCTGGAACAATACACCCAAGCCCTTGCCATCGATTCGCAATATGTGTTGGCCTTTAACAATCGCGCCAATGTCTATTATCAACTCGAAGATTATGAAACCGCACTCAGCGACTATGAGGCCGCGCTTGCCATCAATCCCGACTATCCCAGTTCCCATTATGGGCGCGGCCTAACCCAATATCAGCTAGAAGACTATCAAAACGCCATAGACAGCCTTAGCCGCGCCATTGACTTGGGCATAGACCGCCCTTTTCGGGTGTATAATGCGCGGGGCAATGTCTATCTCTATGGGCTAAACGACCCTGTCGCCGCCACCAGCGACTTTGACCGTGCCATCGAGCTTTCGCCCACTTTTGCGCCCCCCTATCTCAATTTGGGCAATCTTTATTACAACCTAAACAATAGCCCGTTGGCGCTGCAAAACTATCAAACCTATGTCGAGTTGGTAGGC
>CAZLPC010000687.1:0-1842 GCA_964561305.1 uncultured Anaerolineae bacterium | reverse complement strand
ACATGGCCGCCTTTATGGAGCGCCACGCGGTTGGTCGGGCTATTCTCGACAGCTTCACTTTTAATGTGGATGCCTTGCCGCCCAGCCTACCGCGCACGTTTGATCCCGCGGCCGCCACCAACACCACTATCGCCGACCCGATCGTACTCGATGCGGTGGCATTTGACACGGAAGGTGGCCCGCTGAATCTGCGCGTACCCAGCCGCTATGATGATGTGGGCGTGGGCAGTGATTATTTCAGGGTCTATTTACCCGAACAAAACGAGGGCTATGCCGATATTTACGCTAGTTTTATTGAAGTTGATGCCCCTGTGGCCGATGTCGTCGAATATGTGCGCCAAATGATGATTCCCGATGTGTTGGCCAGCAGTCCGCCCTTTGTAGATGTGCAATTTTTGACGGGCATCAACGCCTTCAGCTTTGAAAATGGTACTTATGCCGATGTGTGGTATAGCACCCAGCGCCCCGCTAGCGAGACCATCTACTATTCTGCCGAGGGCGTGTTGCTGCTGAATGATGGCCAAGTGCTAGCGGTGATGTTCTCTGCCGATAATCTTTATGTAGCCAATAGTGTCGAACAATTTGGCGAACTGGCCGCCGTCATGCGTGCAATGGTGAGCAGCCTATCGCTCACGCCATATAGCGACTCCTTGGTCAGTGGATTGAGCAGCCTATCGCTCACGCCGTATAGCGCTTGGTCAGCGAATTGAGCAGCGAACCCGATGCCGTGGCCGATGTAGCCTTGCTGACCCAACCCATCACGGGCAGCATAGGAGCCTTCCCCATCACCGCCCAAGTGCCTGCCGGTTGGTATGCCGCGCTTGGCGGAGTTGGCGGCGAAATCAGCAGCAATACACCCTTTGGCAGCCTGAACGGGCGTTATAGCATTGGGTTCTTTGCCTTGACCGACGACGTTCTGAGCAATTTCGGGATTGATCCGGCGGCCAGCACCGCAGATGCTGTGGCCGGATTGTTGCCCGCCTTGCCCGAACTCGCAGGCGAGAGCGCCACCCCCCTCAGTGAAGTGATGGCCTTCAGCTTCGACAACGCCGAGTATGCCGAATTTGTCTATAGCAACTATGATGATTTTGAGAGCACGACCGTCATCATTGCGTTTGGCTTGCTGAGGCTGGGGGATACCATCTTTGCAGTACAATCTGAGCTGTATGTGACCGATGCCGAGACAGATCTGGCTGCGTTTTATCAAGCCCACAGCATCGCACGCGCCATCATCAGCACCATCCAAACGAGCGAACCGATGACAATTGATAACATCGACACCGCCGCGATTGATGCCGCCGCCCTAGACACCGAAACCACCTTCGACGCGTGGGAAGACGGCACAGTGATCACTATTGGCCGCGACAATCGGTGGAGCGCCGACAACTTCAACGACGGCGAGATATCGCTGTATAGCAACGCTGACCAATATGGCGCGGCCCTCAACTCGTTTAATCTGGACATTTTGCGGCTGGATGAAGAATTGTTGTCCGTCTTGGGCCTCAGCGCCGACAATACGCCTGCCCAAAATGCCGAGATTTTGCAGGATAGCATCGGCGACCTGTCGGGTGAAGCGGTGTCCATTGTGCAACCCGTGCAAGCCCTGACTTTTAACGATGGTGAGGCCGCCGAGTTCGTCTATACCTATTTTGATGGTGAATATAACTATCTGGATGCGGTGGTGATGTTCGTGCGCGATGGGGTACCGTTTATCGGCGTGAGTTCGTTGCGCGTCGCTAGCCCCAATGAACTGGTCGAGTTTTATCGGGGCCAAAGCGTGGCTCGCGCCTCTCTCGACAGCCTACGGATTAACTAATCCGGGCGTGCCTTCAGTGGGATGCA
>CAZLPC010000686.1:0-1842 GCA_964561305.1 uncultured Anaerolineae bacterium | reverse complement strand
TTGCTGGTGCTAGACACCTTGTTTGAAGGTGGGGCCGAGCCGTTTTATGAACAATTGGGCTATCAACGGGTGGGCCTTGTGCCCGATTTTGCATTGGATGCAAGCGGCGAAACAAAACCCACTGTATTTTTTTATAAGTCTTTGGCCCCAACCACAGCCTAAATAGACTGCGGCTATCCTTATTGGTGTTGAGCAAGTTATGTGGCAGCCGAGGTCGTTTTGGTGGATTGCCACAGCGCAAGGTGATCGTTGACAAACTGGCTGAAGGAAATTGGCGAGCGTCCGAGCAATTGTTTCACATCCTCGGTGACAACTTTGGCGTTGCCAAAGCGCGTGATGGTATAGAGCGCCGTCACCACCAATGCATAGCCCCACTTGCCGCTGGTTTGGCGTTGTTTCCAGAAGAAAGTGAGTGGAGAGGCACTTTTGTAGCGGATGGGATAACCCAATTGCTGCGACAATATCTCGACAACTTGATCATAACCCAAGGCTTCTGCCCCAGTTAAGGTATAGGCTTGGTTTTCATGCCCGTTTTCGGTAAGGGCTTTGGCGGCCACCGCCGCAATATCGCGCACATCAATAAAGCTGGTTTTGGCTTTGCCCACTGGTACAGCAATTTCATGTTGTTCTTGTATTTCGGCGCGGTGCGTGGTGCTGAGGTTTTGCATGAAGAAGCTGGCCCGTAGAAAAGTATAGTTTAGCCCCAGTTCTAAAATGCATTGCTCAATTTTGTAGTGGGGTGTAATGCGGTTATTCTCGACCCCTTGCAACGAGAGAAATACAATGTGTCGCACGCCTGCGTCTTTGGCAGCCCTTAGCGCTGGCGCGACTTCATTTTCTATATCGGCCAATGCTGGGGGTCGCACCAAGAATAGCTTTGTGATGCCATCAAATGCTTGTTCATAAGTTGTGGCATCCAAAAAGTTGAACGGCACAATCTCAAGCTGCTCACCCAGTTGCTTTTTTGCTGTCTCCTTATCAAATGCGCCAATACGAAAATCGGCATGTTGAGCTTGCAAAGCCTTTACAACTTCTGTCCCGACGTTGCCCGGTGCGCCTGTTACCAAGATTTTTTCCGACATTATGATCATCCTGACCCTAAAGTTGATAATTCGATATATTTTAATTATAACGACTGGTCTATATAGAGTAACCTGCAAATGTCAATAATTTTATGTGCAAATGTCATGTTTTGATGAGATACAACAGCTATTGCTTGGGGTGTGTTGCTATCAATAGCTAGAAAAGCGGCACAAGAACGCTGCTTGCACCGCTTTTACGTTTAGTTAGCGGGTTCGGGGGTTTCTGACATGCCATCAGGTTCGGGTGTGGCAGCCAGATCATCCATTGGCATATCGGGCATTTCTAGGCCGGGTAAGCCAATAAGATTTTCAAAGCGCAAGACCGCACCTGCACCGGGAATTGCTATACCGTTGATGGCGACATAACCATTGCCATCAGCATCAAGGGCAATGGCAGTAGCAAAAGACAAGCCAGTAACCACGACTTCCCATGTACCATCCTCAAAAATGCGGATTACTTGCCCAGAATTGGGAACAGGGCCTTCTTGGGTGAACATGCCGAATTGCACAGCGTACAAATTACCATCGGGTCCGCGGGTTAGGTCAACCAACATGGTTAAGCCCACTGCAAAATCGCTGACTTCGCCCTCAGCCGAAACGCGCACCACTTTAGCCGAACCGGGGACAAAGGGAGCGCCAGACAGGTAAGATACCAAGAAGCTGCCATCATCGTTCACGACTACATTGGTTGGCACAGGGTCGGTCAGCAATTCGCCACCGCGTGTCGCACTGGGGAAAACACCGGGCAAGGCTTCAAAGC
>CAZLPC010000685.1:0-1843 GCA_964561305.1 uncultured Anaerolineae bacterium | reverse complement strand
AGTCGCCTGTATAAGTGCCTACTGCATCTAAATTGGCAAATTCTTCGTTGCTACCATTCCAAAAGCGTATGCGTGGATAACTGGTGTCGTCGGTAAATTGACTGGTATCGCCCAGCGCGAACATGGTCACTTGTTCGTCGTCATAGACAAACACATTGGTTGTGCCCACGCTGCTGCCCGCCACATTCAGGCTAGAGAAGGTTGTGCCGCTGGGTTGGCCGGGCACTTGTTGTTGGGCTGCATGGTCGCCGCCACCACAGTCCCCCGTAAAGTAGGATGAACAGCTAGAGTGATACACGCTGTCAAAAGCAGGCGGCGGGACGCTAGACAGGATGATGAAAAGGCGATCTGTATTGAGATCGAGGCGGAATGTCACATTTTCATTATCTGCAAGGGTTGTGAAAGAAGGCCCAGTACCAGTACTAACATTTCTGCCCTGAAAATCATAACCCCACCATGCACCGGGTGCTGGGTCTAAGCCTGTTATTCTGGTTAATTCGGATTCAGGTAGAACAATTTTTGTCTCATAATTCCCAGCAGTGGCTACTTGGAATGTACCTTCATAAATACCACCACCAATATTGGTTAACGCCGTAGCTGGATTATTTCGATTCCAGCCTTGCCAAAATCCAACTGCTGTAAATGCTATGGGATCATCATCTCCCGCAACATGAACAATATTTGCCGACGCTATACCACCGTCACTAAGTGTATTTGTGTTAAATGTAAAAGTAACGGTTGTATTTGGTGAAGCAGTAACAAACCAGCTGTTTTCGGATGGGAATTCTTGACCTATTGGGGCCCAATTTTCACATGTTACGAACTTAAACTCATAAAGTCCTGCGTCGGCAACGGTGTATTCGCGGGTATAGATGCCATCACCTGCGGTTACATCGCCATTTGTGCCGTCATCAAAAAGGGCTGTGCTATTGTTATCCCAGCCTTGAAACGATCCCGCCACGCACCATGTACCAATCGGTACGCGGTCTGGAGCGGCTTGAGAAAGTTGAACGTGTCCATAAAGGGGGAAGAGTAAAAGTAGAACGGGGAGTAGCCGAAGTGTCCACCTTCGGGCCAAGCGAGATGCGGATGTCATGTTGACTCCTTAAAAGATATAAGATTAACCGTACATTAATTTGCATGGCGCAATTATAACACGACACAAATAAAAACTCAGTGACTTTCAGCACCTAATTAGTAATTTTTCACAAATTTAATAATAGACGAAAGAATATTTGTGAAGCCTTTAACGAAGCGCCTGTTGTTGCCATTTGTCGCGGTTGGCAGCGCGGGCAATTTTGCCGCTAGAGGTCTTGATGAGCCACTCGCGCTCGACCACTTTTACAAACGTGGCGGTGACGGTGGTTTGTTGGGCAATTTTTTGGCGGATTTGCTGCACAATGTGATGACGCAGATCGGGATCGCTTATATCCGACTCGGCCACAATGCCGATCAGTTCGGTTCCATCACGCTCATCATACACACCAAAGGCCACCACACGCCCCGGATGCACACCTTCAATGGTGTTGACAATGGCTTCTAGGTCTTGGGGATAGACATTTTTGCCCGCATTGATGATCAAATCTTTTTTGCGGCCCACCACAAACACTTCACCATCGGCTACATAACCCATGTCTTCGGTGCGATACCACCCGTTGTGCCACAAGTTGGCATTCAGATCGGGGCGCTTAAAATATTCGGTCAGCATATAGGTGCTTTTAACCGCCAACTCGCCAACGTGTCGTTCGGGTAAGGGCTGGCCGTCGTCATCTAAGACCATTATTGCTGTGTCAGGAATTGGTGGCCCACACGCGACATTGGTTTGAGCAGTGGGCAGATCATC
>CAZLPC010000684.1:1536-1851 GCA_964561305.1 uncultured Anaerolineae bacterium | reverse complement strand
AAGCCCTCGCGCTTACTACGCGCTTGCAAAGTAGGGGGATTCCGGCATCGTGGCTACGGCGCGGTGAGAATGAGATCATCGCTAGCGGTCAAACGCGCCAAAATATCGCCGCGCAACTGAAGCAAATCTTAGCAAGACAAGGAGCATTAGACGCATGACATGGTATAGCGAACGCAAACACACCCTCAAAACCCTAACCCTCGGCGACACCACCGCCACCAGCGCCCCCCTGAATATGGGCAATGTGGCGGGCGCGGCGGGGTTGGTTCCCAGTGGCTTTAGCACCACGCTCAGTCTGCAAGCCAGCCATAATGG
>CAZLPC010000684.1:0-1526 GCA_964561305.1 uncultured Anaerolineae bacterium | reverse complement strand
TGGGCTTTTTGCCGCAACAGCAACGGCCAGCGCATGGAGTATGGCGCGGGCGTGGCCAACAGTTGGGTCACGCTGGACGCGGCGATCTTTCCGCATGACATCATCCGGCTGGCGCTGACGGATGGCGCGGGCAACTTGGCCGCGGGCAGCACGGCCTACACCGTCCAAGTAGCGTTAAAGAGCTAGCTCCCCAGCAGATAGGGCGCGGGTATGGCGCTGACCCAAGCGCCATACCCCACCGAGCGCCCATCATCAGCGATATAGCGTCTGGTGAGGTTCATGTATCTCTCGCAGTGGGGCCGGTTTCGTTTACAATATCGCTGAGGTCAATGTCTAAGTCGGCCCAAACGCCGCGTGTTGCATCTGCTTTTGCACTAATGCGAGCATCTTCTTCGGGGGTATAGCGATAGGGTTTCAACAACACAAATTCATCACCTTCTTGAATTGCATCAACCGCATCAAGTGGCACAAAAATACCATTCTCAAAGCGCACTCGTATAGAAGCCATCGCTTGTCCTTCGTCGTTTGTTTCGTCTTAGTATACCATAGGCCCAGAATGGGCAACCATCAGAATTGACTCCTGCCTTGGCCGCGGCACGCCCTGATAGTGATTGTAAAATAGTCATTCATGCTGGCTTTTTAGGGGACGGCGGGTTAAAACCGCGCCGCTAGGCAAATTACTTTTACAAAAACCATAACGACGTATCTACAACAGCGCGATCACTTAAAACTTAAAACTTACCACTTAAAACTTTTCGCAGGCGCATACACCCATCCGCAGCCTATGGCTTGCCCAACCCCCGCTTCCACGTTAGACTTAGCGCCATGAATATCGTCTGAGGTGGGTGGTGGATGGATGGAACGCGCACTTAAGCTATTTGTGAACTATCGGCGGGCCGACAATCGGTTTTTCGTGGTGGCGTTGCGGGCGTATTTAACCCGCACCTTCGACCCCAACAATATCTTTATGGATTTGAAAATTCGGCCTTTTCAGCCCTTTGAGGATGTCTTGCGCGAGAAGCTGGCCGAATGTGATGCGGTATTGGCAGTTGTGGGGCCGCACTGGCTGGATTTGTTGCACGAAAAAGCGTCTGATGATGATACCGATTTCGTCAAGCTAGAGCTAGAAATTGCGCTACAGATGGGCAAACCGATCTTCCCAATTTGCATCTTGGGCGGCGTTCTGCCCAATCCAGCACAATTGCCTGCATCTTTGCGGACAGTCTTCAATCTGCACGCTGCTACCATACCTGACGAACGCGCTTTAGACGAAGGTATTGATGAATTGGTTGCAAATCTGGTTGAAGGAATGGCTTATTTCCGACAGAAAACAGAGTTGAAACAGCCCGCTTCATCCCCACCCACGCCCGCGCCCAAAATAGACGTGAAGCAACCCGATCCACCCGCACCCACGCCGACAATCAAAATTCCCGCGCCGCCCAGCATCTTGCCGCCGCCGTTTGAATGGTGCTATGTGCCGAGTGGACAGGTGACGCTAGAATATCGCGAAGGTAGCTATGTGCCAG
>CAZLPC010000683.1:0-1856 GCA_964561305.1 uncultured Anaerolineae bacterium | reverse complement strand
GTTAGTGATTATTGACGAACAATACGCGCTTCGATCACTGTACGCCGTTCAACATCCACCAGTGCATAGAACAATTCGCGTGCTTCTGTAGCCAAAATAACGCTATAAATCCCGTTGTCTTGGCGCGATACATAAGTGCGCCAGTCATCTACACCAGCAATGGCTTGATCAATGCCTTCGGCCTGCCACACCAGTTCTAGGGCAAGGTTGCGGGCAAGATTGCGACGCTCTTGGGCATCAAGGGCATTGGCATCTTTAAATGACTCAAGATAGGCGCTTTCATTATCTAAATCTACATATAGACGCGCGGTATATGCCGCCAAACCCCGCGACATATAGACATACCACACCTGATCATAGCGATCATAGTCTATATATACGTCCCAGTCTTCAATATCGCCCAGAAAAGCCACTACTTCGCGATCATCAGACAATAAATCTTCGACAATGGTATAGCCCAGCTCATAATCTTCGGGCAAAAGTGCAAGCGGTGCAAAGGCATTCACAATTTCGCCCGTGTCTATGTTGACATAGGCATTCCCTAGCCATTCATCGTCTTCACCATCTTCGTCGGCATAAAAATCTACCCACCACCAGCCACCACTATCCTCATAGGCCTCACCATACCACGCCTCATAGGTGGCTAAATGTTGGGATAAATCGTCATGGCTAGCAGCCAAGGCCACGGCGGCATCGCGCCCATCGTTTTGGGCAAAAGCAGAAAGGGCCACACTATTCATCAAAAACAGGCTCACCATCACCAGCAGCATCACTTTACGCATCATGTCTCAACATCCTTTTTTCTTAGCGTGGGCGCACTAAATTAAGCGGTTTAATGGTATGGTTAGGAAAAATATGATCCAGCGCATTGTTAAGCAACCGCGTGCTGATTACGGTCGCCAACACATCACGGTAGTCGGTGGTAATGGCCAAGTCTCCACTATCATCTAGGCGCTCTGGATGCAAGGTGGGCCAGTCGGTCACCACTTGACCGCCCAAAACACCACCGCCCATTAAGAACATGACATTGCCATGCCCATGATCTGTGCCCGCGCTGGCGTTTTCGTCGAGTGTGCGCCCAAACTCGCTCATGGTGACAACAGTAATATTGTCCATTTCAGCTTGCAAATCGGTATAGAAGGCTAATAGGCCACGGGCAACGGTGCTTAAAAGTGCATTAAATGTGCCGTCTAGTGTGCCTTGGTTCTCGTGGGTATCCCAACCGCCCACATCTACACACGCCACTTCTAGCCCCAAATCGGCCTTAATGAGTTGGGCAATTTGGCGCAAACCCAAGCCAAATTCATCATCAGGATAAGCCGCCCCGCCCGATGGTTGGTACTCAATAGCGTTTAATGCCTGCAAGGTTTCGATGGTTTGGAAGGCCAAATCGGCTTGGGCCGTTAACAGGCTGTTGGGGGCATACATGGTATAGAGTTGTGAAAGGGTTTCTTGCACGCGGCGCATTTCATCTACCCGCCCACGCAAGTGATAATCGGCAAAAGACTGTACCGCCAATGGCGATATTGGCCCCCGTAGCGAGTTTTGTAACATGGCCCCCATGCCCACGGCGCGGAACGGAGACTCATTTTGCCAAGCAGCAGTTTCTAGGTGTCGCCCCAGCCAGCCAGTGCTAATGGTTTTGTCGCCGGGTACACCATATTCCATAAATTGCATGGCATCAAAATGTGAACGAGTGGGATCAATAGAGCCAGTAGCATGAACAATAGCAAAATGACCTTCATCATAAATCTCTTTTAGTGGATGCAGTGCCGGATGCAGGCCAAAATAGCCATCTAAATCCACTGCTGCACCCGCACCACTGCCCGGCTCAGGGACAAACTGTGTCCGACGCT
>CAZLPC010000682.1:0-1859 GCA_964561305.1 uncultured Anaerolineae bacterium | reverse complement strand
ATCAAGTGGCGGGCTGGGGGGTTGGAACAAGTCAGTTGGCGCGGCAACTGCGCCCTCGTCGCCAATTGGCGGCACACTTTCGCCGCGCAACACCGCCGCTGCCCGCAAAACTGCTTGCACTGGCTTCACATAGCCTGTGTCGCGGCTAAGAACGCCCGCTAATGCGTCGCGCACTTCGGCCTCGGTGGGGTTGGGATTGTCCGCTAGCAAGGCCAACGCTGCCAAGATAAAGGCCGGTGTTTCATAACCACATTGAATCGCGCCTGTTTCAATGAAAGCCAATTGCAAGGGGTGTAGTGGCTCTGTGCCACGCCAACCGCGCTGTTGTGTACCGCCCACGCCTTCAATGGTGATGACATCACGCCCCGCGACTTGATGGGCCAATATCATACCTGACAATACAGGACGGCCATCTAACAAAACGGTATCTGCGCCCGCAAGGCCAAATTCGTCGCTAAACTTTGTCCCCATATATCCATTTTGGCGCAAGGCCCGCAGTAGAGTATCGTTGGGATGTACGGCAAAGGTTACTTCATCGCCATTGAGCGTCAGTGTAATATTCATGGAATAATCTCTATCGTTCCTAAAAATAATCGTTCATCAATTACGTTTTCTGTCGCTACAGTATACCGCTTTCCGCTATTTGGATCATAGAGACCTATCGCTAAGGTATAGCGGCCTGCGGGTAATGTGCTGATATCCAGTAGATAGCTTTCGGAAAAAGCGCCGCTTGGCAAATTGGCAGGCGGAAAAACATCGCCCAACAGCCATTGTTCGCTTTGCCGTAGGGGTGGACTGTCTACATCACGATACAGATGCACAAAAAGTTTACCATCATAGGCAATTTGGCCCATGTTATACCACAAAATATCTATATAAATCTTGGTGGGGGTTTGCCAATAGGTATATTGATGCAGCAACAATTCGCCTTGTTCGTAGGGATATTGAAAAATTGCGTCAGGATCGCTAGGCGGCGTATCAATGGGTGTAGCCGAGTTGGACGCAATATGATAACCCAATGATTCATAAGGCCCTTCGGCTTCAATGCAAAAGCGATGTTGATCGGCAGATTGAATAATGGGAATGTCGAGGGCATAGCCGGGCATAGCGGGTATAACATACACACGCTGCTCTGCCCCACAGCCCACAAATAGGCGGGCATAATTGGCGGCATGAACGCGCAAGGTAATCTTGTATTCATCAGTGGCTGCGATAACCGGCAAATTGAAGGATTCGCCACCAGTGATAATCCTTGCACCATCTATCACTTGGCAGCCTTCCCCTTCACAGCCCCGCAAAGGCAAGTGCCGCACCACAGAGCTAAACCCGCCCACAGACTCGACTTGCCAAAATGTATAGCCATAAGCAGCTTCTGAAGCCAAATCAGCCACATTCAGCCGATTTTCTTCGAGAGGTATCCAAGTAGGGCGCGAGATAATTTGGGTGCTGGTGGCGGATGCGACTGTATTTTCGGGCAATGGCACACTAAACCGCGCCAATTCTTCGCCAAAAACTTCGGCTTGGGCCAGCAATGGCAAGGCTTGGATGTCGTGATACACTGCAAAATAATCAGGGCGCTGTGGGTGTGCGGCCATAGTGTCATAGAGCGTGCCCGATCCACCCCGCCACGCCGAGGCCACGCCCTCAGTGGTTAAGCCTACCATGTCGTAGGTAGCCCGATTGCCCACATAGCGCATAATCCCCACGTCATGTACACCAATCCGCGCATCGGCGGGCAAGTTTTCGTCTACCCATTGCGCCATTGCAACTTGTTGATGAGTGACCACATAGACATTATCACGATAGCGACGGGCATAGGCCAGCGTTGTCCAACTGCTACTAATGACCACAACACCAAC
>CAZLPC010000681.1:0-1861 GCA_964561305.1 uncultured Anaerolineae bacterium | reverse complement strand
GCTGCTCGTTGTAAGGTGCATTTAGGCTGGGCCAATCTATGGCGGCAACAAAGCCAATATCCACGCGCCCTTAATAGCGCCGACCGCGCCTATGAGCAAGCCGATGCCCTCAATGACACAGAACTCATTGGCGAGAGCTTGGTGCTGCGCTCATGGCTGCGCTATCAAGTTGGCAAATGGGAATTGGCGCTGGATGATGCCCGCACCGCCGCTAAACTACCGGTAATTGATATTTCGATTCGCGCTCAAGCCTTATGGGCCCAATCACGCATCTTATATGATATTGGCCAACAACACCAAGCTGCCAAGTTGCTGATGCGGGCCCTGAGCATGAACGCTGTGCAAAGTGAGGCGCTACTGATTGCGATGGAAATGGATGCAGCCCGCATTTTATTGGCCGATTATCAGCGCGATGCAGCCCGCACCTCTATTTTGCAAGCCCATCGGCGCGCCACCGCCCTCAACGACTCAATCTTGTTGCATCGGGTCACAAAATTGTTGGGGCATATCCAGTTGCTTTATGGCGAAACCGACTTGGCCATTGAATCTTTAGAACGGGCCATTAGCCTGCCGCCGCCGCCCGATGCTAGTTTTTCTGAATTGGGCGATATTTTGCTGGATTACGCGGTGGCATTGTGTTATCAGGGGCGCTATGCCGACGCAGAAGCAGCATTTGATACTGCCCTTAGCTATTATATGGGTGAACCCGACGAAGAAAAGCACGAGCGCATCTTAAACTTGTTTAGAACCAGCGAATTATATGTTGACCGCAACATGCTAGACGATGCCCAAGCCGTGCTAAACACCCTAGAGCAACAACGCCGCCAATTATCGCTGCACGATCAAGTGCTGTTGGATATTACACAAACGAGTGTCTATATTCGACGCGGAGAAGCCGAAGCAGCACGGCGTTTGCTCGATCAACTAGATACATTGCCCGATTCGCCGACAAAACAATGGTATCGCCCTTTGATCTGTGTGCGCAAAGCACAATTGGCGCTGTTGGAAGAAAATTGGGACACCGCCCAACAATGTGCCATCCAAGCCTTGGGCAATGTTAGTTTGCAAGGTGATTTACGCGGATTGACATTGACCTATGCCTTGATTGCTGAAATCACCATTTTGCAACAAGGCCGCCTTGAGGCCATTCAAGATGCGCTAGAACGGGCTGTGCGGACAGGGCGCAAACAAGGCCGACGCATTCATTTGGCGCGGGCATTGCAGGTGTTGGGTAAATATTTGCGCCATACATCTTTGCGCGGCAGTACCCTTGCCCGCAGCAATTCGTACATTTTTGAGGCGCAAATGCTCTATCAAGAAATGGATATTCATCCAGATGAGCAAACACCACCTTATCTCAGAAAATTTTGGGGCGAGACCCCACCAGACCAAGCCCGATAACGGCTTATTGCGTTTGACCTTGTTCGGCGCTATAATGCCGCCGATAATACGAAAGAGGAGGATTGTCTTGTGCGACCTGTGGTGATTGGTATCGCAATTTTAGCATTTGGTGCATTGTTAATCGGTGGTTTATCCATCACAAGTGGTTCACCTTTTGAAGGTGCTGTGCAGGTCAGTAACGCCGAAGGCTCGACTGTTGCTGCCACCAATACCCAACTGGCCCAACTAGCATTAGTGGTGGTGGTGGTGTTGGGGGGTATTGTAACCAATGGTGCTTTGTTGGCGGGTTTATTTTGGCTTTTAAGCCGTGAAACTACTAAAGCCGCTGCCAGCCCTGCAAACCCATTTGATTTTTCACTTGCCCCAGAAGGCAACACCATCGGCAGTTTTGCCCGTCAAAACGCGGTGCCGCTTATTGTGGTGTTTAGCGTGGGTTTGGTCGTTGCGTTTGGGGCGTTGG
>CAZLPC010000680.1:0-1866 GCA_964561305.1 uncultured Anaerolineae bacterium | reverse complement strand
CGCTCCTTCCATTAGTGCTACTTGGTTACTGCCATGGTCATCGTTATCATCGTCGTTTTCGCGGTCAATTGACTCGGCCCGCATAATGACAAAGCGGTCAGCCCACGGCTTGAGCCGAAAATCCACGATTCTTCTGGTATCCAAGTTAAATACAATCTCGGTAAACAGACTCCTCGCCAGCGCTTGACGCTCACTATCGTTGCCAATTTCCCAAAATCGCTTGAGTGTGGTCAAGGCTTCTAGACACATTGTCAATTCCATTGCAATCTTTTGCGTATCGGTGGTTCGGCTCTCCCAATGGGTAATTTCGCGTTCGTTGCGCTTAACATCGGCTAGATATTCATCACGGCTAATCACCCCATCGCGATAGAGATGAACAGCAGCGTCAATCCGACGACGACACAAGGCAATGGCTTCTGCTTTTTCCTTCTCCAAGTCTTTTACCTCTTCTTTACGGAAACCTTTCTCGCACTGTATGGCAAGCTCAACCATAAAATCCAACACTTCGGGTGCAACCGTCAATGCTTCAATTAGCTTGCCGAGTTCAGCCTCTAATTCAGTGCAATGAATTGAGCGATTGGTGCTGCCACACTTCACCCCATCTTTATGACGGTAGCGCCGCTTACCATAGGAATTACTGCCACCGAGTACGCTACGCAGTTTCGCGTCTTTATGGTGTTCGGCAAGACGGTCACAGTGGGCACAATACACCATCCCACCAAGCGGGTAAGGATGGGTGTCGAGGTTTACGCCGTGGTTTATCTGGCGGTAACTGCGTTTGTGGCGTAGCTCGGCCACTTTTTTGAGTAAGGAAATTGGCAGAACTGCTCGTTCCTCATTAAATGGTATCTCGTCCAGATTTTGTTCTTCATAAGCTGGACGGTCTTTTGCCTTATTTTCGAACACCACACCGCCATACTCGGCCCAATTCGATAGTATGCGGCGCACATCTTCCCTATTAAAAGGACGTGGCAGTCCTTTACGGTCTCGAAATGCCCAGCCTTCATCTGTTATCTGATAAGCCAAGGTATAGAGCCCGGCTTCATTCTCAACATAGATGGTAAAAATGCGTTTGGCGCACTCGAAATACCCACGCCAAACAGCGCCTTCCGTAGGTGGGTTATTTTCATCATCACCAGCTTGGAAAGTTCCATCAGGCAACAACCATGCTCCTTCAGTAATGGGAATCAAATAGCCATCGGCATCACGCACCGTTCCAAAAGGGGGAATTCCGACGGTCTTCCCTTGTCGCTTACGGTAGGTGATACTGTCTTTGGCTTTGGCTGAAATGTCTTTGGCGTAGAAGGCATCCATCAAACCCCGAACTTGAGCGAACATCTGGCCAGTGAGGGTGGTCACATCAATATCATTGTTGGACGAGGCCAACACAAGCTTGATATTGTGATGTTCAAGTTGCTCAATCAACTGACTCACACCTGCCAAGTTACGATGCAGGCGCGATAGGTCGTTGGCCACCAATGCAACCACATCGGGGCTACCAATACGGCTTTTCAGGCTTTTCCACGCGGGGCGTTGTTCTTCGCTGGTGCCACTACGATGGCCACCGACATCTTCATACCATTCAGGTATCCAACCGTTACGGTCACAAACCAGTTGAATATTGTCACGTTGCCGATTTGGGCTGTTGAGGTCGTTTTCATCGCGTGTCTGCGACTGACGAATATAACACAAAGCAACTTTGGGTTGAAAATCGCTGATCTTAGACTTCTTCGGCAACATGCTGACATCCTTTTACTGTCTAGGCCCACTCAAAGAACGGGCATAAATGGTCGCTGTAGCATTCAAAAACAAAGTTAAGCCTTGCCTTGTTTCCTCGTGATACACCTCACCATATTTCTCAGCGAG
>CAZLPC010000679.1:0-1867 GCA_964561305.1 uncultured Anaerolineae bacterium | reverse complement strand
TATTTTGCTGGCGCTAGAAGCCAATGATACCCGCACGCCGCCACCCCTCGCCCAACGCGCCTTACTAGAGGCGGGTTTTGCGCCCGGCACGCGCTATCGGCTAGATGCCCATACCGACTGGGTGCGGGGGGTGGCCTTTAGCCCCACCGCCCAGCACGCTGTATCCGGCGCACAAGATGGCCGCGCCATTGTGTGGGACTTGGCGACGGGTGAGATAATACACGATTTTACGGGCCACACGGGCGCGGTGTTTACAGTCGAGTTCAACCGCGATGGCACAGCGGTGGCCACAGGTGGCGCAGATGGGCGTGTGTTGTTGTGGGATATCGAAAGCGGCCAGCAACTGATGGAATTTGCCGCCGAACATGGCAACGTGTGGGGCCTCGATTTTCATCCAAATAATGGCGTGCTGGCGGCTAGCTATGAAGATGGCACTGTGATCTTGTGGTCGGTGCGCTCACTAACGGCCATCAGCAGCTTTCAGGCCCATGCGGCGCGGGTATGGGATGTGGCGTTTGCGCCCGATGGCCGCTATATTGTCACGGCCAGCGAAGATACAACCGCCCGTGTTTGGGACACCATCTCGAACGAAATGCTAGTGGAGTTTAGGGGCCACGCGGGACGTATTCATAGCGTGGATGTGTCGGAGCGCGGTGGGTTGGTGGTGACGGCGGGCGCAACCGATAACGCTATTTATGTGTGGCGCTTGGCCGACGGTGAGCAACTTTTCCGCTTTGGCGGCCATGCCGATCAAGTCTATGGCGCGGTTTTTAGCACCAGCGACCGCGAGGTGGTTTCGGTCTCGCAAGATGCCACCTTGCGCGTGTGGAGCCTTGCCACGGGCCTCGAAACCTTGCGCTTGCAAGGGCATGGGGCGGCGGTGCGGGCGGTGGCCGTTAGCCCGTATGGGGGCGTGGCCATCACGGGGTCTTATGATACCAGCGTGCGCGTATGGGAGTTAAACGACGGCGCTAAGATTGCCCAGTTGTTCGCCCATAACGACGACGTGTATGATGTGGCTATCAGTACCGATGGACGCTTTGCGTTGTCGGGCGGCTTCGATAGCAGCGTGTTTTATTGGGATATTGAAAGCGGAAGTGCCTTGCGGCGGCTGACCGGCCACGATGACTGGGTGCGCGATGTAGATTTTAGCCCAGATGGCCGCTTTGGCATTTCTGCCTCTTATGATCGCACCGTGATCGTGTGGAATTTAGAGACCTTCGAGCAGGTGCATCGGCTAGAGGGCCACGAAAATCGGCTGTGGTCGGTGGCCTATAGCCCCATAGGAGACGTGATTGCCTCTGGCGATCAGAGTGGCGAGATTCGGCTCTGGAATCCGATGACGGGTGAGTTTTTGGGGTCGCTGGTGGGGCATAATGGTTGGGTGCGGGGCATGGCGTTTAGCCCCGATGGCAGCAAACTGATCTCGACATCGGGCGGCGATCTTAGCATTCGGGTGTGGGACGTGGCCACCCAAGCCCAACTGGTCGAGCTATATGGGCATGAAGACTGGCTGTGGTCGGCTTCATGGAGTCCCGATGGGCGTTATTTTATCACCAGCGCCTCCGACAGCCGTATTATTTTATGGGATGCTGAAACCCATGAGATGCTACGGCGCTATGAAGGGCACACCGGCCCCGTGAACAAGGTGGCCTTTGGCCCCGACAGCACCATTTTTGCATCGGCTTCGGCGGATGGCACGCTACGGGTGTGGGATGTGGAATCGGGAGCCGAGTTACGGCGCTTTCCATTGGCCAATGCAGGGGCATGGGCGGTGGCGTTTCATCCGGCCGGCGACCGCATTATCTCCGCCAATACCGACACCACGCTCACCATTTGGCGCATTAGTGATCCAGATTATGTTTTC
>CAZLPC010000678.1:0-1867 GCA_964561305.1 uncultured Anaerolineae bacterium | reverse complement strand
ACAACACCGCCAACACGATAATTGCTAGTACTGTACCTGCTGCTGCTGCATAAATGCCGCGCCGCAAACTAGCCAGTAATTTACCCATATCGGCTTTATCATCGTCTACTTTGATGAGGAAGGTTGCGCCCAGACTAATTAACACACCAAAAGTTGCCACCAACAATGGGTAGGCTTGGCGCGATTCGTCGGCAATACCTGCTGCAATTAAAGCGAGTGTTAAGGCCGCAATGATCGAGCTAGCGTAGCTCTCAAACAGGTCTGCACCCATGCCGGCCACATCACCCACGTTG
This sequence comes from uncultured Anaerolineae bacterium, assembly GCA_964561305.1. Classification (GTDB taxonomy): domain Bacteria; phylum Chloroflexota; class Anaerolineae; order Aggregatilineales; family J027; genus J027. The sequence goes on along the minus strand of CAZLPC010000678.1, from coordinate 1,574 downwards.
TCGCCTACATTGTCGGCGATAGTTGCGGGGTTACGTGGGCTGTCTTCTGGAAAGTCTTCCTCAACCTTGCCAACAAGGTCGGCCCCCACATCAGCAGCTTTGGTGAAGATACCACCACCCACACGGGAGAAAATAGCGATTGAGGTGGCCCCAAAGCCAAAACCAGCCAGTGCCTCAACATTATTTTGATTATCTGGCAGGGCCACAAACACCAAAAACAACACGCTAATGCCCAACAGGGCAAGGGCCACCACCATCGTACCCATTACTGTGCCGCTCGAAAACGATACCCGTAGGCCATCATTTAGACTGCGTTGAGCTGCGGCGGTTGTCCGCACATTGGCCCGCACTGCAATGCTCATGCCGATATAACCTGCTGCGGCTGATGCACCTGCACCCGCTACATAAGCAACGGCAGTTAAAGGATTGAAGTCTTCAAATGACAAACCCAACCCAACCAACAAAATGGTTACAGCCGTAACCACAACCCCAATAACACGATATTCTGCATTTAAAAAGGCGCGTGCGCCCTCTTGAATGGCTGCCGAAATTTCTTGCATTTCTGGTGTACCAGCATCTTCAGCCATAATTTTTTGCGTTGTCCAATAGGCAAAATACATTGCGCCTATGGAAACGAGAATCCCTAAAATACCAACAGCAATGATCATATTTTCCCCTTTTGGTCAATATGAACTAAACAAATGGGTTTTTGCGTTATACTTTCTTGCAAGTCCCTTATTCTACTGTGGATGCCATGAATATCAAGCCATTTGATGATCATTCATCGAAATTATGCGGCGGAATCCACCTGCTTCAGCGGGTGGTAATTGCCGAAGGAGTATAGATGACTACCGCTTTTCATCACGATACCCGTTATGATACCCACACCCTACCTAATCATGTTGAATCGGCAGCACGCCTTCAAGGGGTAATTGGGCATGTTGAAGCCGCCGGTTTGTTGCCCTATGTGATGCGCATTGAAGGGCGTATGGCCACCGATCCTGAGTTGCTAATGGTGCATACCCAAGCACACCTTGATTTGCTAAAGCGTATTAGCGCATTTGATGAGTTGGGTGTGATTGATAACGATACTTATATGCTGCCAGCGTCTTACGATATTGCCCGCCAAGTGGTGGGGGCTGCTTTTAATGTTGTAGATGCCGTAATGACTGGCCAAGCCCATAATGGACTTGCTGCCGTGCGCCCGCCGGGGCATCATGCTACCCCCAACGAGCCAATGGGCTTCTGCTTACTAAGCAATATTGCCCTAGCTGCCCGCTATGCCCAACGTACCCATGGTCTAGAGCGGGTGGCTATTGTAGATTTTGATGTGCATCATGGCAATGGCACACAAGACGTATTTATTAAGGATGGCAGCGTATTGTTTATCTCGACCCATCAAGCGCCGCTTTATCCCGGAACTGGTCATATTAATGAAATTGGGCGTGGCGAAGGACGTGGCACAACACTTAATATCCCAGTGCGGGCCGGCACAGGCGATCAACACTTTCAGTCGCTCTATCAAGAAGTGGTGCTGCCCGCCTTGTATCGCTTTGAGCCAGAACTGATCTTGA
>CAZLPC010000677.1:0-1868 GCA_964561305.1 uncultured Anaerolineae bacterium | reverse complement strand
GGCGCATATTGCTCGATAGCATAAAACCCTTCAATGATGGTTACCAGTTCGGGTGAAAGGTCTTTACGCAGATCGGGCCAGCGCACAAAGGTGTCGGGGTTCCAATTACGTTTCTCTTGGCTGCGGGCTAAGTACCACCGATACAAACCATGAATGCCGCGATCAATCAGGCGGTCTTTTTCTGCCCGCGACAACAACCCTACGGGGGTTGTGGGGCGCTGATCGGCGATTTCTTTACGAATGCTCTCATCTGGATGAATCATGTTATTCCTCAGCAAATACAATACGAATAGACGTTCGTGAATTGTGGTACAAATTATGTCACTTGCTACAACACACGTTCGCCTTAAAAGTTACGCGCCAGCTAAATGGCTAAATCCGATTGATCGCGCACTTGCTACTGACAAATTAAACACGGTCTACAGCAGCAAGTGTGGTGCTATCCAATGCAGGTAACGTTAGCCGAGTTCGTTAAGGGTGAGCCAGCCCTGTAGACCCGAACAATCTACCTGATACCAGTCTACGCCCTCCAACGAGCCCACGCGCAAAATCGTTACTGATGTGCCCGCAAAGCATTGGGCTTGACCAATCAGTGCGCCGGGCGCTTCTTTCAAAGTGGCTGGACGCGGGCCGGGAATAAGCACGCTATCACCGGGTTGGTATTGGGCATCGGGGGCATCGGCTAGGGCGCTGGCGGGATCAACATCGGCGAGAGTCAGCAAGTCAAAGCCGATATAGGCCCGCCATTCATTCTCGAGTTCAAAGAACGACTTGCCTGCCGCGGCTTCAATGGCTTCATATACACCCATACCACCGCGATAGTTTTGAACGATGGTTAAGTGGGTTTCGATGCCGCCATAATTGGTCAATAGCCAGTTAATGAAGCTGGGGCCCACATCATACGCCAGCGCTGTGCAGCCGTCGGCCTCAAAATTTTGTGCGCCAATGGAGGTCTCGTTGCTGAGGGTTGGCAAAACGGGGTTGAGCTTGACCAGCTCTATAAGGCGGAAGTCATAGTTGCCGGGCGCATAGCTGAAATAATTGGCTTGGCCCTCGCTCCACCAAAGCGGGCCAATTGCGCCGCCGTTTTCAAACTGATAGAGGTGGGTGACTTCATGTGGAATTGTCCTATAAATAATTCGATGCAAGCGTATTTCTTCGGTTTGTTCGTCACGCGGAATCAGGTGGATACAGTTGGCTTGACGCTCGAACCATGCATCAACACGCAGCCCAAAATTTTGTACAGTCATGCCCAAGTCGCTACTGGTGAAGCCTACGGCATTGACATTCGCGAGGCCAGAACCATAGATCTCGGAGAGGGTTTCATAACTAGGAAACACTACGCCGCGTGGCTTATAGGTTAGCTCGCGCCCAAAGCCCGCGATCCGGCGCGGCTCGGTGGCGGCCATAGACAGCGCGATTCTGGCGGCCAATTGCTCAGGCTCGGTTTCAGTTGTGCCAAACCAATAGAGAATAATATAAGGTGTTTCGACGCGATACCACTCGCGGGTGGGGTCGCTATAGTCCATTGCGATGGGTTCGGTTTCGGCAACATTGCCTACAGAATCGGTGACGCGCCAAAAATAGCTGTAATGCGTCCATGGGGGCCGGCCTTCGCCCGCCGACCAAATATGAGCCACCCATTCGCCCGATTCGGGGTCAAATTGGGCATTTACCCGCGTACCGCTATTCGACTCGTACTCCAAAAAGACGACTGCACTTTGTACTCCGATGTCTTCGGGGGTTTCGATGGTCGTGCGGAAGATCACGCCGCGTGGATATTGAGAGGTGGCGCGGTGGTCGCCAATGGTGATCTCGTTTTGGCTGATGCCCGCGCCGATGATGGTGTCTTCGACACCGCCAACCAC
>CAZLPC010000676.1:304-1869 GCA_964561305.1 uncultured Anaerolineae bacterium | reverse complement strand
GCAATGGCTGTTTTGCCGATGCCGCCCGGCCCCACCACTGTTAATAGGCGCGTTTGTTCATAGCGCAAAATAATTTCAATGCGCGTCAAATCGCTATTGCGTCCAATAAATGCTTTCATGCTTAAAGTTTTCCCCCACTATACCCACAACTTGCCGCGCCTGTTATACGGCTTGCTAGATGTGGTTGGTTACAGCGTTTTTAGCGCCCGATAAACCACCCACCATGCCAGCGGCCCTTGCAGCGCACCAATAAGCGGTTGCCATATATTGACATAATAGGTTTTGCGGGCCCGCGCCACCATATAAATAATGGCAGGGATAAGGCCGCTTAACATCCATAATGCAGCAAGGGTTATTAATGTGTCAATCATGGGTTTTTCTCGTTTCTGCTGACTACCATCATCGCCACACCCTACCCCCGTTGTCCTAAATCGTCAAGACTTGGGAAAATAACCAACTAGCCACAAAGGCAGGCTGGTGTCCTATCGCTTTTCTGCTAGATTTGACATACACTTTTGGGGCCGCCAAACTTTGCCACAAAACAGTCCTTTGCACACAAGCAAGTAAGCGAAAAAAGGGTTTCCTATCGATGAAGCAAATCAGAAAATTGAATCAGCGCTTTCGTCAGATGTTGGGCTATAATGACGAACTGGCAGATGTTAACGTCAGCATTGGGCGTTTATTAAGCTATTTAAAGCCGTATCGGTTGCGGATGGCCATTGCCATCGTCGCCTTATTAATAAGCACCGCCTTTGGCCTTGTCTATCCCTTAGTAGTGCGCGATGTGATTAACGCTGTAGTTGATCCTGATGGCAGCGCTGGCTTTACGTCATTGATATTGCTGCTGTTGGGAGTTTTTGCCCTGCAATCGGTGGCCAGTGTCATCAACTCCTATAATCTTGGCTTTATCGGCGAGTACTTAGTGATTGACATTCGGCGCGAGCTTTTCGACAAACTGGCCAATCAATCGGTGCATTTCTATACCGAACGACGCACCGGCGAACTCATCAGCCGCGTCAGCAGCGATACCGAACAACTGCGGACGGTGCTAACCAGCAGCGTCACCAATTTTATTTCGCAATCTTTGACGCTGGTGGGATCGTTGGTGCTGATGACGGTTATCAACTGGCAACTGATGGTGTTTATTGTATTTGTATTGCCGATTGTCGCGGTAGCGTCGGTGGGCTATGGCTGGTACTTACGCCGCATTTCGTCGCGCCGCCAAGATGCCAAAGCGGCCTCGTCGGTGGTGGTCGAAGAAACGGTGTCGAGTGTGCGCGTGGTGAAGTCGTTCGCCCGCGAGTCTTACCAAATCAACCGTTTTAATCGGGCCGATAACCATTTGCTAAAAATGGGCATGTCGTTGGTACGCATTACGGCGGTGTTTAATACGGGCCTGACATTTATGGTATCGTTGGCCACGGTTGGATTTTTGTGGTTTGGGGGCCGTCAAGTGCTGGCGGGCAACCTACAAATTAGCGAGCTAGTCGCGTTTTTGTTCTATGGGGCCAATGTGGCCGGCGCAATTGGCACATTTGTCAGCATTTACGGCACGTTTCAAGCCG
>CAZLPC010000676.1:0-294 GCA_964561305.1 uncultured Anaerolineae bacterium | reverse complement strand
TGGCTCTACGCGCCGCATTTTTGAAATTATTGATATGTCTCCTACTGTCCTTGATGCGCCCGATGCCCAACCCATACCGCGCATTGATGGGCATATCGAAGTGAAAAACGTCTCGTTCTCGTATATGCCAGAAATGGCGGTCTTACAAGATATTACGCTGAATATTGCCCCCGGCGAGGCGCTAGCTTTGGTAGGGCCTTCTGGGGCGGGCAAGTCCACACTCTTTAGCCTGATCCCACGCTTTTATGACCCCACCGCCGGCCAAATTTTAGTAGACGGCATAGACATTGCCAC
>CAZLPC010000675.1:0-1872 GCA_964561305.1 uncultured Anaerolineae bacterium | reverse complement strand
GTGTGGGTAACGGTTTGTCAGCAGAAATTGCCCGACAATTTGTTGACCCCGCCGAGGCCTATCCGCATGGCTTGGCTGCTATTGAAAGCGGGCGGCCAGAGGTGGTCGAGAACACCGAAAACTATCCAAATTTCCCATTGGAGTATACCAAAGAAGATAGTCTGGGCTTAAAGTCGGTTTTGGTATTACCCATTTTTCGAGGCCGCGAGCAGACCGGTGTCTTCTTCGTCAATTACACCAAGCAACGTCGTACTTTTATGATGCCCGAGCTAAACGCCGCACAAAGTTTTATTAACCAAATTTCGGCGGGCATAGATCGTCTCCGCGATGCTGAGGAAATTGAGCGGCGTGCTTCTGAATTACAAGTAGTAGCCGAGGTAAGCGCAGCAGCCTCAACTATCCTAGACCCACAAGAGCTATTGCAGACCATTTCAGACCTGACCCGCGAGAGCTTTGATCTCTATCATGCTCATATTTATTTGCTGAATGAGGCGAAAAACGCCTTGCTATTAGCGGCAGGCGCGGGCGATGCAGGGCGTATTATGGTGGCTGCCAAGCACCAAATCTCGATTAATCAAATAACCAGTCTGGTGGCACGGGCTGCCCGCACCCAAGAAGGTGTTATTGTAAACGATGTAACACAAGAAGATGAATTTTTGCCCAACCCACTGTTGCCCGAAACCCTCTCTGAAATGTCCATTCCTATCATTTCGGGTAATGAATTGCTGGGTGTGCTAGACGTACAGGCCAAAGAAATCAATCGTTTTACAGAACAAGATGTGCGAATTCAGACTACCCTTGCCCGTCAGATTGGTATCGCGCTTTCAAACGCCAACCTCTATCAAGAACAACTTAAAACTACCGAACGCTTGCGCGAAGTTGACCGCTTAAAGAGCGAGTTTTTGGCGAGTATGAGCCACGAGTTGCGGACACCACTAAACTCGATTATTGGCTATGCTGAGGTATTGCTAGATGGCTTAGATGGTGAGTTAAACGAAGAAATGCAAGAAGATGTAGGGGCCATTCATGGCAGTGGTAAGTTGCTTTTGACACTGATTAACGACATTCTTGACCTTGCGAAGATTGAAGCAGGTCAAATGGAGCTTGACTATAGCAATGTTGATCTGGATGAATTTGTTAATCGGGCTGTGGATGGTGCTCAAATTTTTGTGAAGGGCCGTCCAATTCAACTGGTGGGCAATGTAGACCCCGACTGCCCCCCCACCATTTTTGCCGATGTGGTGCGCTTGCAGCAAATTGCTAACAACTTACTCTCGAATGCCGCTAAATTTACCGAAGAAGGAACAATCAGTCTTTCGGTAGATGCGGTAGCCAACGGGGTGCGTTTCTCGGTGCAAGACACAGGCATGGGTATTGCACCCGACAAGCTAGAGGTGATTTTTGAACGTTTTCGACAAGCTGATCAGTCATCAACCCGCCGTGCTGGCGGTACAGGTTTGGGCCTAGACATCACGCGGCGTTTGGTGCGGATGCATGGCGGCGAAATTAATGTGGCTAGCGCACTAGGGGAAGGCAGCACCTTTAGCTTTACCATACCCTATACCCCACCACACACCAATGAATCATCGGTGACGGCGGCCACGCCCCACACCAGTGCCAGCGATTAAGGCTTAGCTAGTTACCTAGGCCGTGTGTAGCCTTCAACAGCGCGACAAATTCCATAATGTCATAGTCGCGCTGTTGTTGTTTGCCCAGTGGATCTTCGATCTCATCATCACGCCTCAGCAAAATCCGCAGCAAATTCGTCATACCATAGCTTAAGGCCTCGACATCATAGCCACCTTCCATCAGCGCAATAAGTCGTCCGTCACAAATATCATCGGCGGCTTGGCGCAACAACAACCCCAACTG
>CAZLPC010000674.1:0-1873 GCA_964561305.1 uncultured Anaerolineae bacterium | reverse complement strand
CTTGCTAGAGCGAACCGGTGCAGCACAGGAAATTTTGGCGTCGCTATAGTTGTACCAACGGGGTGCTAGTATCCATATTCGTTTTCACTGTATACTGGAAATTATAAAATACGATAAAGTGTAAAAGGTGAAAATGGATGAACCTCTCTCGACGGCAGTTTTTAAAGCTGGGGGGGATGACAGCGGCAATGGTCAGCTTATCGCAAGCTGATCTAACCGCATGGGCATCAGCCCCACCACAAATCCCCGCAGCCACCAACCCCGCTTTGCACCTGCTCAATCGTATCGCCTATCATGTTGATTCCGCCGAACTGGCCCGCGCCCAAAGCATAGGACTTGTTGCCTATCTTGAAGAACAACTGCATCCTGAAACTATTGACGACGGCCTAGCCGATGACCAACTACGCCTGTTGCCGCTTTTAGGAATGAGCCGCGAAGATCTCTACTTGGTAGATAGCTATCGGGTAGAGCAAGCCATGATTCAAGGGTTTGTTGTGCGGGCAGTACACAGCAAGCGTCAATTGCTAGAGCGCATGACTGAATTTTGGGCCGATCATTTTAATGTAGCTGGCGAAGACTATGCTAGAGAGAACGCTGTCTTCCAACATACTGTTGTCCGTGCCAATGCACTGGGTAACTTCCGCGATATGCTGTTTGCCACTGCCAAAAGCCCTGCTATGCTCTATTATCTCGACAATTTTAGCAGCAAAGCCGAACATCCCAACGAAAACTATGCCCGCGAACTGCTCGAACTCCATACCTTGGGCGTAGATGGCGGTTATACCGAGCAAGATGTGGTGGGTGTGGCCCGTGCCTTCACAGGCTGGACAGTACACAACGGGGTAGCGGATGGCTTTTATTTTGATGACAACAACCACGACATGGGCGAGAAGCAAATTTTAGGACACATCTTGCCCTCAGGCCGCGGCATTGAAGACGGCTTGCATGTATTAAGCATTCTAGCCAACCATCCCCAAACGGCTCATCATCTCAGCCGCAAGTTGTGTCGGCGTTTCATCAGCGATAATCCGCCCCAAAGCATCATAGACAGCACCGTACAGGTGTGGGTTGAAAGTGGCGGCGATATAAAGACCATTTTGCGCCACTTGTTTGCCTCTGATGAATTTATGGCATCAGTGGGGCAAAAATTCCGTCGTCCTCTGGACTTTGTGATAGGGGCCTTTAAAGCGACGGGCACAACTTTAGACAGTAATTGGACGCTTTATGAACTGTTAAGCCGTTCGGGGCAAATTCCCTACCATTGGGGGCCGCCTAATGGCTACCCCGATGCGGCAGGTGCATGGATCAACACCAGTAGCTTGTTGTTTCGTTGGAACGCAGCCATGTATCTGGCCGAAGAGGCCTATAGCGACCCGTATTTTGAAGGCGATACCCAACTGCGCGAGCGAATCGGCAACCCTGATACCATTGGGCTATTGGTAGATCGTGTGGCTGAACAAGTTTTTGGTGTGCCATTATCACCTGATCTAGCTGCCCCTTTCTTGGCTTATGTTGCCGAAGGTGAACCTGCCGATGCTCGCCTACATACCCACACCATTGCCAGCAAACTTGGCACGCTGTATGCCTTTATGTTGGCCTCGCCCCTTTATCAATGGCGCTAGAACAAGGATAAATGATCATGAATGAAAGCAAACGCCGTCAGTTTTTTAATCAAATGGGTATGGTGGGGGCCGTGGGGATAAGCCAAGCGTTGTTCCCGCGTTGGATGCCGCGCCTTGCCTTTCGTCCGCGCCAGCAAGGCCGTGGCGATGTGTTGGTGGCTATTTTTTTGCGCGGTGGTATGGATGGCCTAAGCGCAGTTGTGCCTTATGGCGATGGCAGTCACTATTATGACAAGCGTCGGACACAGTTT
>CAZLPC010000673.1:0-1884 GCA_964561305.1 uncultured Anaerolineae bacterium | reverse complement strand
TATGCCACCACCAGACACCCCTGCATTATTGACCAACACATCAATTTGGCCAAATGTTTGCAAGGTCTTATCAATCAACTGCTGGCGTTGTTGAGGGTCGGTGATGTCAGTAGATACAATCAACACATCGGCAGCATAGGGCGTAATCCGTTGTGCGACGGTTTGCAAGCGGTCTTCGCGGCGGGCCGCCAACACCACCCGCGCCCCACGCCGCGCAAAGGCTTCGGCTAAGGCTTCGCCCAAGCCCGATGAAGCGCCCGTAACAATCACCACCTTACCATCTAGCACCAATACCGAATGTTGGGGCGACAAAAAACGCCATACCCAATAGATAAATCCGCCCACCGCAGCACTTGCCAACAACTGCTTTATCATGCTTTTTGCTCCTCTATATTGCCCAATTTGCGGGCAATGCCAATTTGGTTCACCCCCAACGTAAGAGGTGTCCGTGTGGTGCGTGTGATCACTTGCCCCAATGCGGGCAAGCCAAAGAGTCCAAATTGTACCCCTTTTGGAATAAGCGGCAGATAGGGCACATCCCATAAACCATCGCCAAAATGCCGCAACATTTTAAAATTGGCTGCGGTGGCCCAGTATTGCCATTGTTGGGGCGGATGCACATTGATATGCGTAGGGTCTTTGCCAATGGCATCGGTGCTTTCGTCTTTAAAGCGCCGCAGGCTATAGATGGGATTGGGTGTGGCAAATAACCACAAGCCATTGGGCTGCAAAATACGATTTACTTCGCGGAAAGTGCGGGCCGGATCGGGCAAGTGTTCTACTAAATGTAAGCCCACCACAACGGCAAATGTGCCATCTTCAAACGCGCTCAAGTCGTCGGCGCTCATCATCAGGGCGGTGGCTTTGGGGGCACTTATTTGGGTTTGTTCGATGCTATAGGCGGCCAAATCAATGCCGACACACTCAAAATCGTCTTGCAACAGGCCCAATAAGTGACCCAACCCACAGCCCAGTTCTAACAGTTTACCGCCTTCGGCGGGGGCATAGCGCCGCACCAATGAAGCATAATAGCGGCGAGCAAACCAATACATGCTATATTTGCCCATGGTGCGGTCGGCATAGTTATAGTTTTGGAAATAGGCTTCGCCATATTCGTCGAGGATCTGTTGATCGACACCATCTACATTGGCACGTTGAGATTGTTGGCTCATGGTGACCCTTTTCATTTATTGCTAAAACAGCATTCGCCTACTATACACCTGTGCAGATGATTGTGGCTTAATGTAACGGATAGATCAACTGTTGGCCAGCAAAAAAACCCTGTCCATCAATTTGGATCAGGCCATCACCCAGTTTGGTTACGCTTTCCATCAATAAAGCCAAAAGCTGGGCATCGCCAAATTGCGTAAAATCATCGGGCACACCCACTGCAATCATTGTATGGGTGCGCGACAGCGTATTGAGGACAGCACGCTGGCCCGGATAAGGTGGGCGCAAGCTCACTATTTCGATGAAAACAGCCACTTCAGACTGTGTAGCTGGATGAATAGCCTTTAGCAGGCCAGCAGTTAAGGGATCGTAATAAGGATCATAATAAAAGTCGAAGGCCTCGCGCCCTACCACCTTCACCCGAAAGCCAGCGCGGTGCATCGTATTGAGAATGGGTATCAAAGAATCTACAGACGACATCATAAAGAAACGAATTGCGTATCCCATTTTGAAACCCCTATCGCTCTCAATGGGCAATATTTTGTGTGTTAAATACGAAAATGCTCTGTGCAGGAGGGCAACAGAGCATTCTCAGTATAGATTAAATCGGCTTTACCCGTCAACCAGCGTTAGGCCGGCGATGGTGCTGTGCCGATGTTGGGCAACTCGCCTCGGTCAGCATCAGGGTAGACCGGGTTGGTGCTGGGCGTGGGC
>CAZLPC010000672.1:0-1885 GCA_964561305.1 uncultured Anaerolineae bacterium | reverse complement strand
TCACCACCTCGCCCGCTTCTGGCTCGCCATTTAAAAACGGATGGATAAATGAATAGTGACCATTTAACAGATCATTATCGGCCACCATCAGCTGACGATTAAGCGTGCCTTGGCGTGTAAAAATATCAGCGGGTTTGCCAGCCAACAACATTGGCTCTGCTACCCCTTTAAGGTTATAATGCAGCGCCAAAAGCGCCATGTAGCGTTTTTTGATGTTCTCCCAAACGGGGGAAACGGTGAAAATATTAGGTTCAAATTTTGTCATTGAGAGAGGATTCTATACTGTTCAGGTTGATGCCTCCATCATAACACCAGTTTGTGTTGCTGACAATTGGTTTCTTAAAATTGGTATAATTGGGGTTTGTGGCAACTTGCTAAATTAGAGATAGCGAGCGTTGGGCAAGGGCGAAATTCTATCCGCAACATTTCGATAGAAGCCAGTCATGGGGTGGCGTATCCTTAGTTATCAATAGTATTGCTCGATCAGCCAATAAGGATATGCTCAATGCACACCACCATCCAACCCAAGATTTTGTACTTTGGCACGCCCGTCATTTTGATTAGTACCTTAAATGAAGATGGTACACCCAATCTCGCGCCTATTTCGTCGGGATGGTGGCTAACGCAATTTTGTATGTTGGGCATGAGCCAACTTTCTAAGACCACCACCAATTTGCGGCATACGCCCGAATGCGTGCTTAATTTGCCATCGGTGGACTTGGTGGGCGCGGTCAATCGGTTGGCCCTTACCACCGGCAGCAACCCGATTCCGCTTTATAAGCAGGCGATGGGCTATCGCTTTGCGCCCAACAAATTTGAGATCGCCGATCTAACGCCCATGCCGTCAGAAGTGGTGCGGCCGCCGCGTGTGCAAGAATGTCCCGTGCAGCTAGAGGCGAAGGTCACGCAAATTCATGGCTTTGGGTTGCCAGAACATCGGCTGGCCGGGATTGAGGTTCAAATTTTGCGCGTGCATATCGAGGAGTCGTTGATTGTGGAAGGAACCGAACACTACATTGATCCCAATAAGTGGAAGCCTATCATCATGAGTTTTACTGAGTTTTATGGCATCACGGACAAAATCTACGATTCAACGCTTGCTACTGTTTATGGCCCGCCCACACCACAGGAAGTCTAGTGCGTTTTCAGGTGGCCCAACGCTTGGGCCACCTGAAAATTGACAGCTGAAAACGGGCTAATCAAGCTTGGCTCTAATGAGCGTATTGGCGGCGTTGATCTCGTCGGTGTTGATGGTGTGGCCCATGTTGGGATACAGGCGCATCTCTACGATAGCACCCAAGCTGCGCAACACCTCGGCGGTGGTCTCTACGCGCTCTTTGGGGATATGCGAGTCTACGTCGCTGCATCCCAAAAAGACCGGCGTACCATCCAAGCGGCCTTCATACGCAAACACCATCTCTAGCGGCCCAATTAATCCGCCACTGAAGCCCAACACCCCACCATAGCGGCGCGGATGGCGGGCCACATACTCGGTCGCCAAACAGGCTCCTTGGCTAAAGCCGCCAATAAAAATGCGTTCGGGCGGAATGCCCGCGTCTTCGACGTGCTGCACCACGCCATGCACCACCGCCAACGCCGATGACAGATGTGGCTCGTTGTCGGCGATTGGCATCAAAAATGAATGCGGATACCATGTGTTGTTGGCGGCTTGGGGTGCAAGATAGGCCAAGCCGTCGTGGGCCAATTCGCCCGCCAAATACAGTATGCCACGAGCGTTATCGCCGCGCCCATGAATCAAAATCATAGCGGCGCTTGCTTCTGAAAGTGGCGGGCCGGCGGCTAAAACGGGCTGATCTTGATGTGTGTGGTTCATCGAAATTTTAGGCGCGGATACCCCTGCCTTTAGGCATGGGGAGGAGCGCCG
>CAZLPC010000671.1:1131-1887 GCA_964561305.1 uncultured Anaerolineae bacterium | reverse complement strand
GCAAGCTATCGCGGAAGATGAGGAAGCCAAAAACAGCCAATACTATCAGCATCAGGCTAAAAACGGTGTTTTCAACGGCGCGTAGCCCCGACAGAATCGTGAAGACCGAGCTAACCACCATCAAAATAAGCCAGCGCGTCTCAATTATAAATTGGCGGGAGCGATCTTCTAGCGCATTTTGAATTTCTTGGATGATGCCATATTTTTGCTGCGATTCTGCGGTGGCGCTGTTGGCAGTGCCGATATAATCCACAATTACCTGATCCAGATATTCATTGTCATCTAAGGGAACATAGCGCATCAGCAATTGCTCAAAATTTAGATCTGCGTTTGTGCCGGGCAAGTTTGGCAACGAGAGTGGCATAATGCAGTTGAGCGCACTTAAAAAATGGAAAAAATAGATCAGCAACGTGATGCCAATTGAAATTAACAGATATTGGCTGGGATTATCGCCAGCAATGGCCACCGCCGCGGCAATAATAAATGCCAAGAATGCGCTGGCATAGCGCAAGGTTTCGAGCGCCTTTTGTTCAAGCGTGGCGATAGACTGTCGCAGCGTTTGGTTTAGTGTTTCTAGCAATTCAACTAAACTTTCTTTGCGTTTTGGGTTATAATACTGGTTAAACTCATCTTGTGGTGAGAGCGACATAACAGCCAACCTAGTATAGGAGTAGAAAAATGCTTAACGAGCAACGATCTGTTCCGAAAGCACGCGACGAGCGCCAACAGGGGGCCCAAACCCAAAAGCCACCCACG
>CAZLPC010000671.1:0-1121 GCA_964561305.1 uncultured Anaerolineae bacterium | reverse complement strand
ACGCGCCCTCCGCATCCGCCCGCCAGCACGCCGTCGTTTCGCAAGTATAAAGACTTGCCCACACCGTCGCGCACATTGCCACCGCGCAATCCTGATAGTAAATAAGGGCAACCTAGCAAGTGACCTTGCTAGGTTTTTATTGTATAAGTGGTTGGCAAAAAAGCAAAATAGCAATGCTGACACAAGGCTTTTGCAAAGCCCCTGCTTGGTCAAAGAGCCTTCCCCGTCACTCTTCCCCATCACCAATAACCGCTTCAAGCCTAAAGGAAGTGGTGCTAGCAGACCACCAAAGGAAGTTTCGTGCGTAACCTGATATTCCGTCAACATGCTGTTGAGATGATTTCAAGCGCTCGATCACCCGCGATGAAATAGCCACAGTCATTGACGAGGGAGAAATCATCCGCGAGTATCCAGAAGACAAACCGTATCGAAGTCGCCTCATGTTGGGATGGATCGAGGATCGCCCAATTCATGTTGTAGCCGCCGACGACGATCAGAACCAAACCATCATTATCACAGCATACGAGCTTGATCCCGATACTTGGGAGTCGGATTTTAGAATAAAGAAGGATAAACAACAATGAAGTGTGTTATCTGCAAGCATGGCGAGACGCAACAAGGATTGACCACCATCACGCTAGAACGCGGTGTAACAATCTTGGTCTATAAGCATGTGCCCGCGCAGGTCTGCCCGAACTGTGGCGAGGCATATCTTGACGACGCGACAACAACGCAACTCCTTATAGCAGCCGAAACTGCGGTGCAAGCGGGTGTTCAGGTCGAGGTGCGGCATTTTATGCCCGCCACATTGCCCTAGACGCGAAAGTGGGCTTGCCTTAAAAAATGGAAGGCCAAAAAAGCGATATGTATGTCACGGAGGGGTAGGATTATCCCGCCTATTATTTGAGTCCCGTGTTTATTTCTTCAAGGTTTACCGTGATGTCCCTTTTCAGCGCGTTTGCTATATTATTGATGAAACGCAGCAAAAACTGTTTTGGTTTTAAAAACGACTATCATAAAATCTAGGCTATGTTTCTTTTTTATAGAAAGCGGGTAATCATGCGTCGGTTTTTTATGGTGATAGTGGTGTTGGCGGTGTTGGGTGGGGGATTGTTGAAGCG
>CAZLPC010000670.1:1085-1888 GCA_964561305.1 uncultured Anaerolineae bacterium | reverse complement strand
GTGGATGAATATATTGTGGTGATTACACCAGTTGTGTTGGGGCAGGGCAAGCCGCTCTTCAAAGAAGCGGCGCGGCGCAATCTAGCCGTGTTGGATGTGCGTCAATTCGCGTCGGGTAATGTGCTAATCCGATACGCAACGCAATAATGACACATTGACGCATGATGGACAAAAATTCGACCTAGCACTACCAAATGAGCAGGGGCGGGGCGCGTGTTTTTTGCTGCCTTTGCCACCAGCTCTCCCAACTCGAACGCTTAGGACAAAAGGCACTCGAGGATGATCGGGCTGGCCGCACCCAACCCCTTGATCCCGACCAATTGCCATGAAATCGAAGCTCAACGATGATTTTTTGGCAGCTTATCGGCACTTGACAAAAACCATTCGCGAACAAGCCCGCAAAGCCGCTTTATTCAGCACGTATCAGCAAGAACTATCGCGCAGTGGGTATTCTGAATGATGATGGAGACATCATCTCGTTTTGGATTGGCGCTTATGCCGACTATGACAAAATCATCAAAGGATTATAAGCCACGTCATTCTGGGGTTGGTTTTGCGGGTGCGACGTTGAGGGGCCGGTGATGTGACATCAAGCCCGGCCATGCCCCAATGAGATCAACACGGCTGGATTGGTCTGATCCAGCCGTATTTTTCGATTATGGTGCAAAGGTAATTGGCGCGTAGGAGGTGGCGACGCAATCGGTTGCAATTGTGTCTTGTGGCGCAGCATAGAAGGCGCTAATTACTGTCACCGGACATGGGTTATCCGCGTCAATGGTGATGCTGTGGCCTGCACCCGGAAA
>CAZLPC010000670.1:0-1075 GCA_964561305.1 uncultured Anaerolineae bacterium | reverse complement strand
GATCAGTTGGCTGTTGGCGAGCGTGGCGATGGTGGCCTGCGCGATGTCGAGGGTAATCGTTGGATCCCACTCGCCGAGCAAAACCAGCGTTGGAACCGACGAGGTGACGGGGGTAGGTGTATCAATGTCGGGCAAATCGCCGCGCCAAGGCGCACACCCCGTGAGATATTCGGTATATAAACGCACCAATGCCTCGCTGACGGGGCCATCCGCCGCCAACGCCGTGAGATCAGCGCCAACGGTCGCCAAGCGTGCATCGCGACTGCAATTCATGGCTAGTCCCATGCCATCGTTGGCTGCTACCAAGTCGGTTTCAAAGCCACCTTCGGCATCGCTACCACTGGCCACACCATCCAACAAGGCCGCGAGCCCTTCAATATCGCCCTCCGAAGCGGCATAGAGGATAGCGGGCAGTTGTGCAATCACCTCGCCTTGAAAAACCGCCGGATTCGTTAAGGCAAAAACCAAGAAATCACCCGTCAATGCGAAATCGCCAAACGATAGCGGCTCTGCATTCAGCCCCTCGACAATAGCTGCAAAGCGTAAGCCAACATCTGGATAGGCCGCATCGCAAGCGGCATCGGCGGCACAAGCATCAAACAAGCGTTGTAAGGTGGCCGCTTTGTTGGCCACATCGGTCACGAAAAAATTAGATTGCGGCGGCAACGGCGAGTCTAGCACCACAGCACGTAAATCCGACGGATAGCTGTCCATAATCTCCAATGCCAAGGTTGCACCGTACGATACCCCAAATAAATTGTAGGGGATCATGCCGAGTGTGGACATCAACGTATGAACATCGGCGGCATTGTTGGCGGTGGTATAAGCCGCCAGATCAATGCCCGCAGCGTCATACCGTTCGTAACAAGCGGCCGAGGCTTCGGTGAATGCATTGGGGGTGACGATGCGGCTAATGCCAAAGATGTTGCATTCTAGGCGTGGCACAGAATAGCCCGTCCCCCGTTGATCGATAATGATCCAATCCCGCTCTGCCACCAATTGAGGGGCGGCTTCGCTGCTGAGCAACGACATCATGCTGGCGATGCCACTCTCGCCCGGCCCACCGGCCAAAAAC
>CAZLPC010000669.1:0-1908 GCA_964561305.1 uncultured Anaerolineae bacterium | reverse complement strand
GGCGCGTGTATTAGTCTCGGTTACACAAATCAGCATCTGGTTGGTGCGATGCGGATAGTCTTGGCTTAGATCGTAGCCGCCGATAATCCCAAATTCGGTTAGCAGGCGGTCGTTAATGTCACTAACGGGTTGGGGACAGTTTATGATGAACTCTTTAAAGAAGGGTAAACTGCGATCCACGCTATAGCCGTCGAGTGCGTCAATTTGATCGGCGGCATAGTGGGCTTTGTGCCAGCACAGTTCGCCGACGCGCTTCATGCCGTGCTTACCTAATGCGCTCATGTGAATGCACGCTGCCAGCGCCATCAGGCCTTGGTTGGTACAGATATTGCTAGTGGCTTTGTCGCGCCGAATGTCTTGCTCGCGGGGGCGCAGCGTCATCACAAATGCGCGTTGCCCATCCAGATCGCGAGTTTCACCAACCAGACGACCAGCAATCTTGCGCACATATTGATTGGTGGTGGCAAAAAAGCCCAAATAGGGGCCGCCAAAACTCATGGGCACGCCTAACCCTTGCCCTTCCCCTACCACAATATCCGCGCCAAATTGGCCGGGTGGTTTTAAGATGGTAAGTGCCACGGGATCGGTTATGACGCACAATAGCGCGCCGTTGGCTTTGGTCACGCGGGCTAGTTCGCTCAAGTTCTCGATTTGCCCCAAAAAGTTGGGATATTGCACCGCGACTAATAAGGTGCTTTCGTCCACCATATCAATGAGATCAAGCAAGGTGGCCGTGCCACTGCGATCCCCAGAGAATTTTAGTGGCTTATTTTGATGATAGGTGCGGGCCACTTCCCGATATTGGGGGTGAATAGTGGGCGAAAGGATCACCTTGGTGCGCTTGCCATTATGCACCGCATTGGCCATGGTAACAGCTTCGGCGAGGGCGGTCGCGCCATCATAGTGGCTGGCGTTGGCGGCTTCCATGCCTGTTAGGTGGGCGATCATGCTCTGAAATTCAAAAACGGCTTGCAATGTGCCTTGGCTCACTTCGGGCTGATAGGGGGTGTAGGCGCTAAGAAACTCTCCGCGCAGCAACAACTGGTTGACAATGGCCGGCGAATAGTGGTTGTAGGCCCCGGCCCCCAAAAAAGTCGCATATTGGCTGGTGGTGACATTAAACCAACTGAGTGTCTCCATCGTAGCGGCAATTTCTAGCTCGCTTTGTGGCTCTGGTAAATTAAGCGTGGGGAAGCGGTGTTGGGCCGGCACGGCCTCGAACAGCGCATCCATCGTCTCTACCCCGATGGCAGCCAGCATGGTTTTTACATCGTCTTGGGTGTGTGGAATATAACTCATTTTTAGTCCCGATTGTCACAATACTCCGCGTATGCCGCGCTATCCATTAAAGTTTGTAGCGGACCGAGGTCGCTGGCTTTTATTTTAACAAACCAACCCTCGCCATAGGGAGCCTGATTTACCAGTTCGGGGGTATCTTCTAGGGCGCTGTTAATCTCGACCACTTCACCCGCGATGGCCGTATACAAATCTGAAGTAGACTTGACGCTTTCGACCACCCCAAAAGCCTCGCCTGCTTTTAGTTGGCGGCCTACTTCGGGCAGTTCTGCAAACACCACATCCGACAATTGATCTTGGGCATAGTCGCTGACCCCAATGGTCACGATGTCGCCCTCTACCCGAAACCATTCATCGCTTTGGGCATATTTCAAATTGTCAGGGAAGTTCCAACCAGCCATGCTTTTTGCTCCTTAAATAGCATTGATGAGAAACATTGACTTCATGTGGCCAGCGTAGCGCGAAGCAGCTAAAGGTTCGCGTCGTTTAGCCAATCCAAAATGGTATTATACACCTGATGGGTGGTTACAAGGTTAAAAGTTAGCTTGCCACTGGCATCGGCTACAATGGTGGGGCGCAGCACCAAGCGATTGTCTGAGGTGATGCCAATGG
>CAZLPC010000668.1:0-1909 GCA_964561305.1 uncultured Anaerolineae bacterium | reverse complement strand
ATTAGGCTGCAAATGATCAGTAGATGGGTATAACTGGCGAAGGCGAACACTAGCCACTTTTTGCGTCCGCTGTTGATAACTTCATCTGCCCCCTGCCTACAACGGTTTGCCGGGCCAACTATTCATGGCTTTTGCAAAGTGAACTCTTTTCGGCGGGCTGAAGCGTCGCCGCTATTCAAATGGGCCAATTTTGGTAGCGGCGCAACCCGCCGCAACAAGGATCGATTGACATCTTTATCACCGCGTAGCCAACTTAGAAAGCAAGGTTTTTGCCTCGCCAATAGTATAAAGTCTCGACTTTGCAAAAGCTGTGGCAAACTATTCGACAAACTAGCTGAAGATATGAGCCAGTGGTATACTGAAGGCTCCGGATCAAATCTTTCAAAGGCATCAAAAATGCATAATCTAGCTGCGATTGAGCGCATTGAAGCACAAATTAGGGAACTAAGTGCAGACGATCAGCAATTACTACTACAACGAGTCGCAGCTCAATTGCTGATGGATACTGAATCTCAAGCGGTCGAGACCCACGGACCTGTGCTAAGTGATGAGGAAGTTGATCAACTTCTTCAAACCCCTGACAAGCGCTTATCTGGCCCAGAGATTGTTAAGGCCGGGCTGTTAGGTGCTTGGGAAGGCAAGGGTATAACTGACAGCGTCGAGTGGTTAGCCGAGCAGCGCCGCAAACGTCGTGAGCGCAATTCATGGTAGATATATTATTAGATTCTTCAATCATTATTGATTTGCTGCGTAACTTTGAGCCAGCCGCAATATGGCTGTCATCGGAGAAGACACCTAATATTGGCATCACAAAATTTGTTTGGCTAGAGGCTGTGTTTGGCGCAGATTCCACAAGAGAATTGGATCGGACAACAACGCTTCTCAAAAACTTTGAGATTATCCCGATTTCAGTTGCCGATGTTGATTGGGCACTTCGCAGGCTTACAAAACTAACGCTTGCCCATAATAGCATTGATCCGATGGATGCACTTATTGCCTCTACAAGTTATCGCCTTAGTATTCCTCTCTGTACGCGCAATCTAAAGCATCTGCGTCCCTTATTGGGCAGCCTCGCAATATCACCATACTAGTGCATCTAGAAATGTTTAGATCACTGGGATATTTCCTTTAGTGTGCGCCACAAGGTTTATTACCATGAGGATTTTGACATCACTTTTGAAGTAGCCGACATCTGCGACCTAAAATATGGCCAAGCGTTTGACATTGTGATCAGCGTGGGCCTCCCCAGCACAAGGCAAACTCGCCCACACATAGCAATTTGTTCTCTGTGTGGGCGGGTACTTTAATCGCTACTAATGACGCAGCAATTATTTAGTTGGCGCGGCGCGGCGGCACAAGGAAGTAGGCGCTTTGTGTGCCTTCAGAAAGCCAGCCCGTTAGGGCTTGGCCGTTCAGCGTCAGGCTCACTTGCCAAAAACGATAGCCGTCTTTGCATTGGGGACCGCCCACAATTGACGCTTGCACGTTGTTGGGTACTGAATAGTCGGGCAACTCGCTGGCCAGATTGATCCGCATGGCCAGTGTGCCCGTGGTGCGCGTCACTACGCTGTTGCCCACCGATAAGCGCGACACGGGGGCAAGGCTGCAATCGCCACCCGGTGCAACCATCACCGATGGGCCGCTTGCCGCTGGGCTATTTGAACCGGTCAAGCTGGCAGGTTCTAAGAAATAGAGTTGGTTGTTGGCTTCTTGGGCCCACGCATTGGTGCCATTTTGAAACAACACCTGATACCAGAACGCCCCACCCGCACACACCGGATCGCTCATGGTGGTGAAGGTCATGCCTTCGGGGATGCTGCCAACGGCGCTACCGTTGGCAGCATTAAAAACGCTGATCGGTTGCCCATCATTGACCACGACGCGGCCCCCAGCGCCACTCACAACATTC
>CAZLPC010000667.1:0-1924 GCA_964561305.1 uncultured Anaerolineae bacterium | reverse complement strand
AAGGGTATCCATCGCTTGCCAAATTTCTTCCCATGGGGTTTGGCGGTCTACGTGGTGCATCTGATACAGATCAATATAGTCGGTTTGCAGGCGTTTTAGGCTGGCCTCGCAGGCGCGGATGATGTGCAGGGCCGAGAGGCGGCTTTCGTTGGGCCAGTCGCCCATGTTGCCAAATACTTTGGTGGCCAAAACAGTTTTTTCGCGCCGACCGCCACCTTGTGCAAACCAGCGCCCAATAATCTGCTCTGTCCAACCTTCGCCCTTGCGCCAGCCATAAACATTGGCGGTGTCGAAGAAGTTGATGTCGGCGGCAAGGGCCGCATCCATAATGGCGAAGCTATCGGGTTCGCTGGTTTCGGGGCCAAAATTCATGGTTCCTAAGCAAAGACGGCTTACTTTTAGGCCAGTGCGGCCCAATTGGGTAAATTGCATGGGGATAGATGTCCTTTTCTGTATGGTCAACAGCTATCCATCATACCCAAGCATAAGTGCTCTATCCAAAAATGAGTGGGGCATGTGCGCCTTTAGTTGATGCGGGTGTTAAGTTCTGTAAAAATCAGCAGCAGATCGGGGGTGGCATTGGCGTGCATGTCTATTAGCCCAATGTTGATGAGCCAACGGGCCAAATAGAACTGCCCAATGGCCAGCGTTTCTTGGGCGGCATTGGCCAGCGTAAGGAGCGCTTGAGAAGGGGGCAATTTGCTGATGGCATCCCATACGTTATTGGCATAAACCGCAGCATCTTGTGGCACAGAAGCGGGGGACAACAGCGCCAAACAGTGGGCGCTTATGGCCCATGCCAACTGATAGAGGGCCCGCCCGATGATGTTAGAGAGCACCAACGCCGCTTGCAAATGGTCGGCGGCTTTCGGATAGTCCTGTTCGAGCATAGCCATCCACAACAACATACGATGAGCCTGAAGCTGCCCAATATGGTGCAGTTGGGTGGGGTTTTCGATGTGTTGGCGCAGCGCCGAACGGAGCATCAGCGCGGCCAGATCGTCGTGGCGCAAGTTAAGGTGCAAACGCGCCGCATTGACCTTTAGGCCAAACAACACACCAGAAATGTCGTGTGGAAATTGGGCCAATTGTAGTTCTTGGGCCAGCCGAACGTGATCGAGCGCATTATTCCAGTTTTGCAGATAACGATAAACTTCGGCAAAATAGGCCCGCACCACGATCACATTGCCATAGTCTTGACTGGTAGTAAAAGCAGCAAGGGCAGTCTCGAAATAGGTAAGTGCGTCAGACAAATAGCCCGCATACACCGACAACGCGCCCAAACTGAGGGCCACTAGGCCGAGCGTAGGGTGGTCATCGGCTGGCGTTTGTATTTGCAAGTTCATCAACAGCGCCAAGTCACGCCGATACGCAAAATCGCCAAGCGTAATCCGTTGATAGATTGGTTGGCAACGGCTGATAATATCGGGGGCCGGGCTGGGGGTTTGGTTCATTGTTCAGTTGTCTGTTTCCTCACCTAATACAATGTTTCTTTCATTATAAATCAATTTTTCTGATATGTCGCCTCACCAATCGGCTAGTTTTTTGTTGTACAATAGACTAAATATAACGGGTACAACATACCGCCCACAACAGGAGCGCCACCATAAAAACCTTGACCCTTAGCCTACAACTGGATGCAGCAGTGTGGGGCCGCCTTAAGCAAGCCACCACGCCCAAAGCCCAAGAGCGCAATGATGACCGAACCCATCCAAATTAAGCGCGACCAATGGGGTGTGCCCCATATTTTTGCTGATAGCGAGCGCGGCGCAATTTTTGGGCAGGGCTATGCCCAAGCCCTCGACCGCTTGCCGTCTGTTTACTTTGCCTATCGGATGGCGCTGGGCAAAAAGGACACCACGATGGTTCTGTCGCCAGAGAGCGAATTTTTCCCCGGTGCGATCCTTGAGCGATTCGAGCAGTT
>CAZLPC010000666.1:0-1929 GCA_964561305.1 uncultured Anaerolineae bacterium | reverse complement strand
CTGGGTCGTCCCGCCCCGCAAGAGACCGCCGCCGTCCGCGACAGCTATTTGCAAGCCGCCGACTTTGTGGGCCGCGAGCAAGAACTGGATACGCTGCTGGTGGGCCTAGAGGGCATTATGTCGGCTTATCCGCGCGGCAACAGTTTTTTAATTGGGGGCGAAAGTGGTGTGGGCAAAAGTCGTCTCTTGGACGAGTTGCGGGTGCGGGCGCTGGTAAAAGGGGCTACGGTGGTGGTGGGGCGCGGCGCGGCTACGGGTGGCGCACGCTATAACTATTGGAGCGATGCGGTACGCCGCTTGCTGATTGCAACCCCCGTTAGCGATACGGAGGCGAGCGTTTTGCAAGCCCTTGTGCCCGACATTAGCACGCTCATCGGGCGCGGTGTGCCGCCTGTACCCGCCGCCGACAGCGTGAACTTGCAAAATCGGCTAAAAGAACTGATCGTCACGCTTTTTCAGCGCCAACACACGCCCACCCTGCTTATTTTAGAAGACTTGCACTGGGCCGTAGAGAGCTTGTCGCCCCTAAAAGACCTCTCAGAAAGCATCGGCAACTATCCCTTGCTCATCGTGGGCAGCTATCGCCATGACGAACGGCCCAATTTGCCCAACGAACTGCCCGCTATGCAGTCCGTCATCTTAAAGCGCTTCGACCAAGCGGCTATTAAAGCCCTTAGCACCTCGATGCTGGGCGAAGTGGGGGGCCGGGCCGATGTGCTGGATTTCTTGCAGCGCGAAACCGAGGGCAACGCTTTTTTTATTGTCGAAACTGTGCGAACACTGGCCGAAGCAGCCGGCCGCCTCCGCAACGTGGGGCGCTTGCCCTTGCCCGCGTCCATCCAAACCGGCGGCGTTCAGGCGGTGTTGCAAAGTCGGCTGGAAAGTGTGCCGCCCGCCAGCCGCGCCTTGCTGAACGTGGCGGCGGTGCAAGCCCGCCAATTTAACCTCGATGTGTTGCGGGCCGTGGCCAGCACCAATGACTTGATGCTTGATGATTTAGAGGCATGGTTGTCGCGCTGTGCCGATGCCGCCGTGATTGAAGTGAAAGATGGACAATGGCAGTTTGTCCATGAAAAACTACGTATGGTTATTGTGGAAGGCATTGCGCCCGATGAGCGCCGCATTTTGCACCGCCAAGTGGCGACGGCAATGGAGCGCATTTATGCCGACCCCGACCAACACGCCGTGCCCTTAATGCGGCAGTGGCAAGCCGCCGCCGACCCCGAAAAAGAAGCCCATTATGCGCTGGTGGCGGCCCGCCAAAACTTTGCCGCCAGCGAATTTGCGGTGGCCATCACCCAAGCCCAGCGCGTGCTCGACATTCTGCCCGACACCCCCACCCATGCCCACGCCCGCATTAAAGCCATGATCATTTTGGGCATGGCGTTTGGCGATAGCGGCGCACTGGACGAGAGCGAACGCATACTCGCTGCCGCGCTCGAAAAGTCGCGCCAAGTGGGTGATGCAGACTTGATCATCAACGCGCTGACCGAGTTGGGGGCGCTGCTGAACAACCGCGATCAGTTTTTGCCCGCCATGCAGCATCTTCAAGAGGCGGTGGCACTGGCCGAAAACCACCCCAACCGCGAGGCGCTGGCCACGGCCCTTAGCGCACTGGGCACAGCCTATAACGAGCAACAACTCTATACGCCCGCGTTGCCGTGTTTTCAGCGCAGCCTTGCCATTTGCCAACAGTTGGGCTATCAGTGGGGCATTGCCCGCGCCCTTAACAACATGGGTAACGTCTATATTGCCCAAGAAAACGCCACCGAAGCCAAACGTTGCTATGTCGAAAGCCTTGAGATATGGCGCACGTTGGGATCGCGGCGTGGCATTGCCAGCGTCTTGAACAACTTGGGCGTGGTTACGGAGTCGTTGGGACAATATGACGAAGCCGCTACCTATTATGCCGAGGGGTTGCGCCTCTCG
>CAZLPC010000665.1:0-1935 GCA_964561305.1 uncultured Anaerolineae bacterium | reverse complement strand
ACCACCCACCATCATAAAAACCGCGAGCAGCAGCACTATCGCCCCCAAAAAACGCCGCATCATGTCAGGCCCCCTTTTTCACCACGCCAACGAATTAACATTGCCGCCGCCGACAGCGCAAACAGTAAGCCAAGAAACGTTTCTGTGTGCCATGAAGCCCTTGCTGGCATTTCAAAGGCGGTAACTACATTCGATTCCAGAAGGAATGGTTGCTCAATCGAACGGAGGGTTCGCAGGTCAACAATTTCAGGTCCTACTAACTGAAGAATAAAATAATCACCGACCCAGTACGTTTGACAAGCCAAGTAACATCCCGTCATCTGATGTACCGCTAATGTATCGAGATCAATAAGGGCTGAACGTTCCGATGACGAACGGCTATGATCTTCCCTGTACCTATAAAATAGTATCCCGTGTTCTATATTCCATTCAGCATCTAAGAGGGGGCTGGTTTCAGATAGCACTGCTAGATCATGTATGCTTCCATCGTTATCTATTTGACCAAGATAGGTTGTAGAATATAATGAATCCTCATCCCAATCGTAGTAATGGTATACGATCCATCTTTCATCGTTATAATGAAAAGCGTAGTCGATCTGCCGAAAATTTAGCTTTGTGGTCTGCTCGATTTGATGGTCATTAAGGTTGATGTGATACAGCCACTGGTCAAGCGGATATCCGATCTTGTTAATTCTACGACGAGTCATCCACATATTTGCGCCAATGTACGCCCACGGATACTCGACCGAAATGACAACAGGGTTCTCTACAGGGATTAAAATCTCTTGCGAGGTTCCTGCTGCAAAATTGATGTCATAGACACGTCCATCAAAGGTAAGAAGCCACCGCACGCCGTTTAGCCCATCAAGAGGGAGAAATTGAGTTCCTACATTTCTGATATCTTGAGGCAGCGCCAAGTCTCTGAACTCGATAAATGTGTCCGATGCTGTGTTCCATACATACAGAATTGGTATGTTCTCATCTAATGCGTCAAACACAAAATATACTGTTTCGTCGGTATCCCAGAGCACAAGACGCGGCAGCGTCGGCACTGTGCGGACCAATATTCGGTCTGAAAACCGGCCATCGCTAGGCCATGTCCAAACAGGCACAGAAGTTCCGGGTGGCGACAGACGCTTACCCTCAAACCAGAACAGGCGATTGGGAGACGGATAGAAACTAAACGCATCTACGCCGGGCGCATCCAGTATTTTTTTGTAGTGAAGTGTATCCCAGCGCACGTATCCTATTGCACTTGCATAGGTAATCCATCCATCGTGTCCCGAGTACGTCTCGTATGTATATGTTGCTCGTGCAGAATTAAGTGAAGAGGAAATTTTCTCTTCAAATGGTGTCAACAAATCTAATTGATACGTAAAGGGCAGTTTGATGCTTGCAAACGCATCTTGCTCACCTATTAAATAGCGATGTATTATGTTGGGTTCGCCGTGCTCTTGTACATAAACGACTACCGCATCTTGCGTTGAAACAGGATGAGCCATTTCGATGGCAGACATGGTGATCGCCGCAAATAGCGACATCGGGATAAAAACAACGAGCAGCAATGCACGCATCAGGCACGCCTCCTATGTGACGAAAGCAGAAAAACAATCACCGATAGAACCATGAAAACACAACTCCCTAGAATACCTACCCCATGAAATGGCAGATTGACGGGCTTGGCCGCGACCAGTCGCACATTTTCAAAAGTGTACTTTTCGCCCGTGATCGGATTAACATAGTCGTGAAGCAACGCTGCTGAGGTGGCATACCGCTTCGAGATCAGCCACGCCTGTGAGCCGACCGCCTGCACATCGCAAACATCCCACCGACAATCTGTTAATCGTTGCGATGGGCCACCGTTCAGGTCAAAGCTCACAATCGCACCCGCCGACCGGTCAAATACCACCACTTTAGCGCGCTCTGGAAACACCA
>CAZLPC010000664.1:0-1944 GCA_964561305.1 uncultured Anaerolineae bacterium | reverse complement strand
CCGCCACTCGGTTTCGGTACATGTGCCCAGCGTGCCGTCTTTGCCATCGGCGATCAACTGTTCAAGAATCGCGCCGACGGAAATGGGCAAGCGTTGATCCCATTTTTCGATCCAGCCAGTAGGGGGCGTGATTTCCAGCACACCCCCAATATCAAATACCACGCCTTTGATGGTCATCGGTGAAGGCTTCCTTGTTGATTTGTCCGCCGCACCCAATGGCTGACGGCCCTGCTAGCTATTTTATCACGCAGGGAAACGGCGTTGCCTAGCGGGGTCAAGGCGGCGGCATTCATCGTGGCGTAGCCTTCAATCTTAATTGCGCTGTCCTGATTATAACATGGGTGACAGCCCTACCCTAGCGAGGATTACGCATGGGCAGGGCTTTTGCAAAGTCAGAGAGGCGGTTGTTGCCCGTGTTCGGCGGGCTAAAACGCCGCGCTATTCAAATGGGCCAATTTTGCTAGGGGCGTGGTTTCAACCCACTGTAATAAGCTCTTTCACTGGGTTAAAAGGCGTGTCCGACAGCTCGGTGAGAGATTGGCGCAAGTTGGGGGCCAGCATTAACGCTGTTCTAAGCAGCGTCGCTTATACTAGATGGTATGAACACCGACACCGTCAACATCATCTGGTACAAGCGCGATCTGCGGGTGCAAGATCATGCGCCATTGGTTGCGGCCGCCAACGCGGGCGCAGTGTTGCCCCTTTATATCATCGAGCCAAGCGTCATCCATCATTATGATTTTGGCCCGCGCCATTACGCCTTCATCCGCGAGAGCCTGATCGAGTTGCGCCACAATCTCGCGTTTCTGGGTGCGCCCTTGGTGGTGCGCGTGGGCGAAGCGGTGCCAACTTTCGCCGAGTTATACGCGCAGTTCCCGCACTTGTCGCTGTGGGCCTACGAAGAAACCGGCAACGATCTCACCTTTCAGCGCGACATTGCTATACGCCAGTGGTGCAAAGCCAACGCCATCCCGTTCGTCGAGTTTCCGGCGGGGGGAGTGGTGCGCCCCTTGAAATCGCGCAATGGCTGGGCCGCCATCTGGGAGGAACGCATGGCCGCGCCACCGGCCATCCCACCACGCCGCGTTCAAGCCACCGAGATCGAGCCGGGCCCCATCCCCACGGCCACCGCGTTGAGCCTGCCCGCCGACCCCATGACCGAGCGCCAAACGGGTGGCGAAACGTCGGCGCACGCCACCATGACGGGCTTCTTCTATATGCGCGGAGCCAACTATCACCGCGAGATGAGCAGCCCGCTTTCGGCGGAGCTGAGTTGCAGCCGCCTAAGTCCTTATCTCGCGTTTGGCAACGTCTCGACCAAGCAGGTGGTTCATGCCATGCGCCAGCGCCGCGCCGAGCTATTCGCGATGTCGCCGCAGGAATACGCCGCACTGGATGGCAGTTGGAAGGCCGCCCTAAACGCCTATAATTCGCGCTTGCACTGGCGCGATCATTTCATGCAAAAACTAGAAGACGAGCCAGCGATTGAATTTCACCCGTTTGTGCGTGCCTTTGAAGGCCTGCGCGATCATCCAGCCACCAGCGCCCCAGCCGCCGACCATTATGCCGCATGGGCCGACGGGCGCACCGGCTATCCGATGATTGATGCCTGTATGCGAATGTTACAGTCTACGGGATGGATTAACTTCCGGATGCGGGCCATGCTGGTCTCGTTCGGGGCGTATGATTTATGGCTGGATTGGCGCGTGCTGTCGCCCCATTTGGCGCGGCTGTGGGTGGATTACGAACCCGGCATCCATATTTCGCAGCTCCAGATGCAATCGGGCAACACCGGCATCTCAAAGCTCCGCATTTATAATCCCATCAAGCAAGCCCAAGAGCAAGACCCCGACGGCGTGTTCATCCGGCGCTGGCTGCCCGAACTGGCGAATGTGCCCGCCACCTATGTTCACGCGCCCCACCTGATGCCCGCCCATATCCAAC
>CAZLPC010000663.1:1730-1947 GCA_964561305.1 uncultured Anaerolineae bacterium | reverse complement strand
ACCGAGCATAGGGTGGTCCTTGTTTTTATCCAATGATTGCCTTAATTGCCATAAACTCTTGTTCAGAAAAAGGTTTTTTATATAACTCGTTAACAAGCCATAGGCCACTTTCTCTGATTTTTCTTTTTGGAGAATTCAATCCAAACCATCGATCAGATGGACTGCATTCCTTGCATAGTGAGATTGTAGATATCATTCTTGACTCATAAAACAAACG
>CAZLPC010000663.1:0-1720 GCA_964561305.1 uncultured Anaerolineae bacterium | reverse complement strand
AACTTTCTTAAATTCTCTGCTATTTGTATTTGTACTTCTTCTGGTCGACATTTCCACAATTCAGCAATACCTATATGGATATTACGTAAGCGTTCAGGCAATTTTTTGAAAGTTAACGATTTTTGATAACAACGATGGAACTTTAATGCCTTTTAGATGATTATGGCAAGCATGGCGCAAATAGTCAATAATACTTCGTTCCTGCAAACGGCAGGTCGCACAGACGGTCAGCATTCGCTCTACATAGCGAGCGCCGCGTTCGCTCTGGGTACCGAAGCTGCCTTTGCGCCACAGAACCCCCTGGCGAACAGCTCGTTCGGCAAAATTATTGGTCGGGTCCACACGTGGATCCTGCACAAATGTCCACAGATGGTCCTTGTGTTTGAGAATTTTGCGGCATTTGCCGCCCAGCGGGCCGTCAAACTGCGCACCTTTTTCCAGCAACGTTTCGACACGTTGTTGCAAAGCGGGCATCCGGCGTTGAAACGTCTTCCATTGCAGCGTTCCGTCCCGCACACGGCGACGCAGTTTCAGTATGTCTTTGGCCACTGTGTACAGTTGGTGACCGACTTTCCCCAGTTTTCCGCGTGTCTCGCTGATCGCCTTAAAATCGCGTTTCAAGTGTTCCCAGCAGATTTGGCGAAGATGGCTATAAAAGTCATACGCATTGTATCGGTCACTGACCAGTTTGCCGCTAAAGTCACCCAACAGGTCGCGGGCCGCGCGTTGGGTACGGCGCGCGTGGACAATAAAAAAGGCGGCCACGGCACATCCCAGCGTCCACAACCAGCCCTTATCGTTGTTGCCGCGTGGCCAACCGGTTTCATCCGCATGGGCGACATCCTGGCTACGCACATAGTTGGCCACTTCTTCATAGGGCTGCTCCAGTGCCTCGGCCAAACGGGCTTCACAATTGCTCAGGCCGCCCAAGCTGATCGGAATGTTAAAGACCTCGTTGATCACCGCAACAGCCTTTCGCTTGCTGGTATTGATCATTCCGGTCAAAATGCCGACGATGGCCAGTACGCCCGGACCGAAGTGTTGGCGTTGGATCGTATCCGGCAAGGGAGCGTAAATCAACGCGTCGCAGTCCTTACAGTGACTGATGTACTGAAGATATTCCCAAACAAGAGGCGTAATCGGGGGAATATCAACGTATTGGTGTCGCCGCGGCGGCTCCGTGGTGTCTTCCAGATTTGTGCTGCCGCAGGTACAGACATCGGCCTTAAGCGGGATAAACCGCTTGACCATCGATTCGGGCAAAAGCGACTTCAGGTGCGGCTCATGTCCCTTTTGAGCGCCGCGTTTTTTACGCTTGCGTTTCCTTGCAGGTGTTGTAGTCGTGCCGGGCGGGTCCGTAGAGGGCGGCTTGGACGAATTTTTCGAATTCAGCCCCAGACGCCGCTCCAGCTCAGCGATGTGTTTTTTCAGCTTCGCGTTTTCTGCCTCAAGCTGGGCAATTTGCTGAATATAAGATTGTTCTGTTCTGCCAGTCAATGTTCATCCTCATATAAAACACTAAAACTTTTATCGGACGAATATGAATTTTTACTTGAGAAAAATTTTGACATCCCGCCTTGAGTATGCTACAATGCTTGGAGTCAAAAATGGGTATTTTGATATTGGGTGCGTTGCTCAATACCCTCAAAATACCCGTGAACGGTTACAAATTATTGTATATAGGCTCTTCGGAATAATTTGTGGGTAAAAATAATAGGAA
>CAZLPC010000662.1:0-1954 GCA_964561305.1 uncultured Anaerolineae bacterium | reverse complement strand
GCCCATCAGGCGCGGCAATTCGTCCAAAAACTGACGATCCTTACACCCGATGCCGACCAAGCCGCACAAGTACGGGTATTGTTATCGCGCTAATAAAAAAGGTAAATCTTGATCAATCTTAGTAGTTGCTTAGGCTTGCTAGACGTGATGCTGAAGCGTGGCTTATAATCAGGTTTATGCAAACGAGCGTCATGCTTCTATTTATTTGATTTGGCATCAGATGGACATCATCACTATGAACTATATGATTGAAGCTGCTATTCAAGACCTGCGTAGTGCTGACCGTGCCACGCGCTTAAAAGCCACCGAGTATTTGCGCGATCATCCGCACGTAGCAGCCATTGATCCATTAATCGAAATACTGAGCGATCAGTCGGTAGATGTGGCCTATGGGGCCGCCGAAGCCCTTACTGTAGTTGGTGTAGCAGTCGAGGCGCACCTTCTGGCAGCTTTTGGCAATATACAAGACGAAAGCACGCTGTATTTGTTGTTGGTGACGCTGGCGGTGGTCGCCACAGTAGAAAGCGAAGACTTGCTGGTTGATGCGTTGTATAGCGGCAACCCCGACTTTGCCGAG
Organism: uncultured Anaerolineae bacterium; assembly: GCA_964561305.1. Lineage (GTDB taxonomy): Bacteria > Chloroflexota > Anaerolineae > Aggregatilineales > J027 > J027. The sequence goes on along the minus strand of CAZLPC010000662.1, from coordinate 1,377 downwards.
GTCGCCGCCGAAGCTCTGCGCCGCATCAACACCCCCAATGCCCGCCGTATCTTAGACGAGTGGGGGGCTTAGGTGGCGTTGCGGCTGGTCAGCCACAAGCCCTTGCTGGGGCTTTGGCGTGAAGTAAGGAAGAAAATGCGCTGATTTTGGCGCTCGGCATCGTCTAACGATTTCCAGAAGCTTAGTCTGCGCCCTTTGCGGTGGGCTAGGACTTGCATAGCGGCCATAATGTGGCTGCACCCCACCCCATGGTGTTGCCCCCACGGACAGCTACAACTGGCATAAACAGTTTTACCATCGGCCCCAAAACCATAAGTGACGGTGTGAGCCTTGGTGGAGTTGGTGGCGCTGCTAACGATGATGCGCCCTTTTCCAGCCGGCTGCACGGTTAAATGGCGGCTTTCGCGTTGAAGAAGTTTGACATTGACAGGTTGCATGGCGGCCACCTTTCTCATGGCATTTGACGATTGAAAATGTACCGAACTTATGTTCTAATAATAGCACAAATCCCTGTTCCTGTAAAGCAAAACCCCTATTTTTGAGGGGTCTAACTATAGGTTGAAGGAGGCGGGTAAGACCCACGAATTTTTATGTTTTTCACAAAATAGTTGCAAGGTTGGCTGCGTTTGGTATAGTTAGCTGTTGTATTGTATAAAAGTGTTAATATTCAATGAATTTATCGTAAAATTAGGCGTAATTTATCATTTCTGTATTAAAATAAATTTATGTTCAAACAATGGTTCGCTTGGATAAATAACCATGACAGCACATTCGACTGCACTCGATCTGCAAAAATCGTCACTATTATGGCTTTTAGAACGCAGCCAAAATCCGATGGCTATTGTATCTATTGATGGCGAGGTGGTTATGCTGAACGATGCCATGCGCGGATTGATTGGCGCGGCCACGCATTGGTTTAAGCCCATGACTATCTTGGCGGCAACATGGCGCAATCTACAATATCAATTGCTAGCAAACGACAGCGCCACCCTAGCGGCGACAGTGGGTAGTCAAACGTGGCGTTGGGATGTAAAGGTTATGGATGAGCAACATCGGGTGGTGGTAGGTACGCCCCAAAGTGACGTAGCCGCCGTACTCGATCCCCTACAAGACGCTGCCCGCCTGTGCGATTGGCTACACCGCCAAGCCGTCTTTTTTTCGGTGGCCGATCCCAATGGCAACATTATTTTTGCTAACCAAACCTTGTTGCAGGTCTATAATCTGACCCTAGCAGATGTGGTGGGGCGGCGCTTTGTGGCCGACATACCCGCCGAGTCGCAACAGCAGTTACAAGAACTGGTGGCCAGTGTTACGCCCAACAACCCCACCGTTAACATTGAAATCCCGATGCGCTTGGCCAACGGCGAAACGCGCTGG
>CAZLPC010000661.1:0-1957 GCA_964561305.1 uncultured Anaerolineae bacterium | reverse complement strand
AGTAGATGAATACCGGCTAACAACACGGCTGTTTGGCGTTCCGACTGTAGCCGTTTCAAAGTGTACACAGCTGCCGTGAGAGCATAGTCGGCTAGTGTGCGTAGCCGATTATCGGATATATGCGCTATGTCCAAATCATGTAGTCCTAATTCTCGGATGCTTTCCAATCGTTGCAATGCTTGATTAATTTGCGGGCTGCTCACATGGGTTGGCATCTGACGTAGGTCATCTAGTGTCATGCCATTTTCGCCTTGCGGAGATATGAGGGATTGCAATTGTGTCTGTTGTCGGGCGGTGAGTTGATTGTTTAGAATACGCCAACTGCGTTGTTCAGTACGTTCGCGAACTTGAGCTACAAGGCGTTCCAACGTCGTGACACCTGGTAACAGGATCTTGTGATCCATTAGCCAGGCGGTTGATAAGTCGAAAAGTACTGATGGACGCTCCGACCCAATCCAAGTACGTATGTATAGCCAGCGCAAAAACATCAATGAGGTATCAGGGGTATGGAAAGGGCGATAGCCGTAGTTATCACAAATATGTTGACGATGTATCCAGAAATTATTGCTCGTATTATAAGAGACCAACTCGATCGGTGTTGTGGTTATTGATAGCTGATTTGCCACATAAGCAATCACTGATGTAGGAATCGTTGTCATGTCTTCAATAAAAGTACCAAGAAATCGTACTGTGACCAGCTGTAAGGCAGACCCAAGGCGATTAACATCTCGTCTTCGTTGCTGTATTTGCACCCGATCGAAGTCATCCAGGAAAAAGTAGCGGGATAACTGTATCTCACTGAGTACACCATTATATTGCCCATAGGCTTGATAGTGGGCGGGAGAAAGAAATTGAACGGGCATCATATATTCCTTCTGTAATCATAACTATTGAAGGAATTATAGCTAAAAACCGCCTTTTTCGGGCTATAATGAGGCTGTCTTTTGTCACATTATTGAAGGAAAACCCCCCTATGAGCCGTAGTCAGCCCACAATTACTCTGAAAAATGCTCTTGACCAGTTTCTTCTTGATCTGAACAACGCCAACAAATCAGCCTATACCATCCAAGCATATCGCAGTGACTTACGAGCCTTTTTTCAATATAGCCCGAACCTGGTAAGCGACATTACCACGCAACACCTGCGTGATTTTTTCACTAGTCAAAGCCACCTGAAGCCTGCTACCCGTGCTCGCAGACAAACTTCACTGGCAAGTTTTTTCGCTTGGGCTTATCGACACGAACTCATTCCAAGTAATCCAATGCAACCAATTGACCGTGTGAAGGTCGAATACTCGTTGCGGCGATCTCCCGATCGGGAACAGATCGAGTCCATATTCAAACAAATTCCCAAGGACAACCTACGGGATCGGCTACTTTTTCGGTTGTTATTTGAGACGGGAATCCGTATTGGCGAGGCACTTTCTTTATATATAGAAGACCTTGATTTCACTCACGATGATGAGCAAATGACTATCACTGGGAAAGGGCAACATCGCCGCACAATCCTTCTCGCTGATCCTCAGTTGGTCGTCTTGATGAAACGCTATATCCAACAACAAGGCTACCTACATGGCCCGCTCTTTCGTGCTCACAAAAACTACCAGGGCGGCACTCTACGTTATCAGTCTGCCAGAGAACTATGGGCTAAATATTGTGAGAAGGCAGGCGTAGATTGTACACTGCATCTATTGCGTCATGCTCATGCTACCGAACTCGTCAATGACGGAGTCAGTCTTGCCACCATCCGCAAGCGGTTGGGGCACAAGAACTTTCAAACGACACTCCGCTATGCACAACAATCTGATGATGCCGCTCATACTGAAATCCGTGCTTGGCGACGCAAAAAACAAAACGCTTGACATGGCTTAGAGGGGGTTTCCGTTCCGTTGTTAGCACTTTCCCAAAGGACGCCCCCCCCGACTTTTTATTATGCCGGATAACCGCACCCTAGCGCA
>CAZLPC010000660.1:1020-1961 GCA_964561305.1 uncultured Anaerolineae bacterium | reverse complement strand
CAACAACTGAATTTGTCTCTAATTCTCCTGATTCTAGAACGTTTTTGATATGTCTTGAAATAACAGATTTATCTCTCTGAAACAAATCTACCATCTGATTTTGAGTTAACAAGACAGTTTCACCTTCATACAAAACTTCCACTTTTGTTCCACCGTCATCACTCTCATATAAGAGGATTTGATTGGGTGACTTATCTTGCATGGTTCAGTATCCTTTTTCTTTATATAATGCTAAAAAACTTTTCATAAATTATCATTGCTGCGTTCCTCAATCACTCGGCACATAAGATCATAATAAGAGCATACAACGATACTCCCCTACAATAACCTATTCACACGGTTTGCACGGGGCAGGATTGGTGTATACGCCAACTTGGTTAGACCCAAATTTGCGAAACACGACATACATAGCTCCATTTATAATATATCATAACACCTTACTTAACGCGCAGGGCCAAAATGGGCAAGCCCGCCGCCCGCGCCCGTTCATCGGCGGGGTGGTCTGGAAAGTGGGGCGGGTGTGTGGTTAAATAGAGGCATCTGCCCAACGCGAAAGGCTTTGCATGGCCAAGAAGATCACCTGCCCCAATTGCTTCCACACCTATCCCCTAAGCGAGGTGCGCTTTCAGTGCATTAATGCGCGCTGCGCCGACTTTGGCGGCTTGTTCGATGCGCCGCCCCCAGCCCGACGCTTTGGCATGGGCAACGCCATCCCGCTCAAAGCGCCCTGCCCCACCTGCAACCAAGACAGCACCAAACGCCTCTGTCCCCACTGTGGCTTTGAACTGCCCACCGATGCCGGCCTGAGCGATGAATATTCGATTGCGGTGATTGGCGGGCGCGGCACGGGCAAAAGCACCTATATCGCGGCGCTGGTGCATCGGCTAAAAAACGAGATCGGCTTGACCTTTCAAATTGGTGTGGGGGGCGTAAACGACTAT
>CAZLPC010000660.1:0-1010 GCA_964561305.1 uncultured Anaerolineae bacterium | reverse complement strand
CGCGCTATCGGGACGAGTTCGAGCTGCCGTTGTTTCGGCACGGGCGCTTGCTCTCGCCCACCCGCAGCGCCACCCAAGAGATCAGCACCAAAACGCCGATGATCTTCCGCATCACCTTTCCTAAAAAAGTGGTGAACTTGGTGCTTTTCGACACCGCCGGCGAGGACATGCAATCGCTAGATACCATGTCCGCCGAGGCCCGTTATATTTGTTATGCCGACGGCATTGTTTTTCTGCTAGACCCCTTGCAAATTGACAGCGTGCGCCAACAACTGGCCGGCGGCAAAATTCCGTTGCCCGCCATGGATGCCGGCGCAGAACCGGGCCTCATCGTCGAGCGCCTGCGCCAACTGTATGAGCGCCAATTTGGGCTGAAGGGCACGCGCAAAATTCGGAAGCCCGTCGCCTTCACGCTGGCCAAAGTGGACGCGCTCTATGATATTTTAGACCCGGCCTCGGGCTTGCATCGGGGGGGCGGCCACGATGGCTTCGTCAACCTCGCCGATATGCAATCAATCCACACCGAAATCACCAGCTATCTGCAAAATTGGATGGGGGCGGCGTTCGAGAATTATGTGAAGGTGCATTTTGAGACCTATCAATATTTTGGGGTGTCGGCATTGGGACAGCCCCCCACCGCCACTTATGAGATCGTCAGCGTTGCGCCGCATCGGGTGGAAGACCCCATTTTGTGGCTGTTCCATCAATTCGGCATTGTGAAAGGGCGCTAGCAAGCTGTCTTGCCCGATTATCTGACGGAAGCCGACTATTTACAACGCTAGCGAGCCAGCCGCGAAAAACACGCGTATTGGGATGGGCACGTCGTGGCGATGGTGGGAGGGTATGCCATCAGTTGATTAGCGGCAGTGTGTATGTGGCCCTCTATCTGCAACTGCGCGCGCGCGGCTGTCGCATCTATCCATCGGATATGCGCGTGCAGGTCGTCGCGCTGGGTTCACAAGGGGTGGTTTTTTGAAAAGCCAGTCTGGGCCTTGATAAACCTCACCCCC
>CAZLPC010000659.1:710-1970 GCA_964561305.1 uncultured Anaerolineae bacterium | reverse complement strand
GTGGTGATATTTTGGTTGATAGTTATTTTAGAGACGCACCAACTAGGGCAAGGTCAAGACCCCATCAATGACATGGACTGTGCCATTAATGGCATCAATATCGAAGTCTATGATGGTGGCGCTGTCGTTAATGCGGATAGTGCCATCGGGTTGTAGCACAAAGGTCAGGGCGGGGCCCTCGCGGCTGTCTAGGGTAAGTGTGCCGCCGGCGGCTTCAATGGCCGCCAACAACTCGAACGAGCCAAAGCGTTCATCAAGAATATGATAGCGTAGGGTGCTGCTGATGGCGACGTTATCGGACAACAAGTCGCTGAAGCTGCCATCTAGCACCATGTTATAGAATGCGTCGTCGGTGGGCACAAAAAACGTGATTTGTTGTTCAAGATCGGCCAGTTCTTCTTCAAAGGCGGGATCGGCGGCTTGCAGCGCACTCAGCAATAACGTGTCAAAAATCTCTATTTCAGGATCATTGATATAGGGCAGCAATACTTGGTCTAGGGTGGCTACTTCTGGCAACAACACAAAGTCGAGCTGATAGATGACCCCATTGGCGGCGGGGATGGGGGTAGCGGTGAAAACAATGCCGTCAATGGTCAATTGGCCGTTTTCATTTAGGGCCACGTCTACATATTGCCCGAAGCTGGTAGGTAGCGTAACAAGGCTCGTGTCGGCAACGAAGGAATTGATGTCGTCGGGGCTATAGTATTGGGGCAACAGATGATAGAGCAGCACCCCCGTTAGCAATGGCGCTTCTGAGACTATCTGCCCAAAAACTTGGGGGTCTATGCGCCGCGACAACGCATCAAAGGCAGCATTGGTGGGGGCAAATAGTGTATAGGTAGTGTTGGGGTCAGAGAGGGCTTCAAAAACATCGCTGTCGGCAGTCTGGAGCAGTGATACCAGCGTATCATATTCTGACGAGTCAGCATCGTTGGCGCGCGCTGCCAACACTTGCATAATGGTGCGGGTTTCTGCGCCGTCATCTTGGGCCAAAGACGGGCGTGGCAGTGCCATCGGGCTGCTGACCAGCACCAACACCAGCAGAGTTAATAGTAAGCGTCTCACAACGAAATCTCCTTAAGTTTAAGGTTGGTTGTTCATAAAAAGGCATTATAAAAATGCTCTCTGATAGTACCACGAGTTTAGCAAAGACGTTCAAGTGCGTCGAATACTAATGTATTTTGCAAATAGCGGCAATGCGGGGCAGGGGGGTGTTTTGGGCTAACACACAGGCAGGGTGTGGTCGGCCCAAGTTCTTGG
>CAZLPC010000659.1:0-700 GCA_964561305.1 uncultured Anaerolineae bacterium | reverse complement strand
TGGTTGTGCCAGCGTCTAGGTATTAGAAGCCAAGCGTGGCACTTCTATAAAAGTGGCAGCGCTAAGAGCGGCCTCGAAGGCGTGGATGGCGGCAAGGCGTACTGACCGCGCTTGTTTGTCGGCGTGAAAGCCGTCGGTGACGATAATTTTCATCCGGCTAATGGGATAACTGCGCTCGATCTTCGATGTTTCGGCCACTTGCCGAATGCCTTGTAGCGCATTTAATAACTGATCGGGTGTCATGCGCTGCTCGTCTACGCGCCACTCTAGCAAAAATTGGGTTTCGCCTAAATAGGGTTCAATTAAGAGGGTGATGTTGGTGGGGGCTTCTGTCCAAGCCCCATACTCGCCCAAGCCTACACTTGGCCCTGCAATGGTATAGGTAACAGTGTCGGGGTTATCATGGGGGGCAATGTTAAAGCCGATAAGATGTTCCATCGCCATAACTAACCTTTCTGCTCATAATATTTCGATTATAGACCACATTCCTCGACAATGCGTTCTACTTTGGTTAAACTATCTGCTTAGCTTTTTTAAGTTTGGGTAAAACAAAGTTCAAACTATATCTTACTTCAATATGGAATAATAAATTAGGTCAACTAACTCATGCAAACACCCCACGGCGCGCTGCTTTTCCCTATTTTTTTGCCCGATGCCACCCGCGCAGTGGTGCGGACCCTAGACAGCGCCGATCTAGAGG
>CAZLPC010000658.1:0-1970 GCA_964561305.1 uncultured Anaerolineae bacterium | reverse complement strand
TCTACCAGATAAGCGCCGCCCGTAACGAACGATGCCCCTGCCGAACACAGCCACAGCACTACATCAGCAACTTCTTCTGGCTTGCCCATACGTTTCATCGGGTGAAGACTAGCAATAGCATCATAGGCATCGGTTCCCTGCGCCATGCCCCCCTCTTCTAGTAAGGGCGTAGTGATAAATCCGGGGCAAACCGCGTTGATGCGGATATTCTGTTCGGCGTATTCAATGGCGGCAGTCTTGGTCAGTCCGATGACACCATGCTTGGCAGCAGTATAAGCTGGCGCGTTAGCGAAGCCCACCCGCCCTAAAATAGATGCCAAATTGACAATCGCGCCATTACCCTGCTTGGCCATCTGCTCTAGTTCGTACTTCATACAGAGCCAGACTCCGGTCAGGTTAATGCCAATCACAAGATTCCAGTCTTCTTCAGAATAGTCACCGGTCGTCGCTGATGGCCCGCCGATTCCAGCATTGTTCACAGCGAAATCTAACTGTCCATAGGTCTCTACTGTCTTTTCGATAAGTGCTTGAACATCGCTTGCTTTTGATACATCGGTCCGAACAAAAATGCTGTCTCCGCCAGCCTGTTTAATATCATTGACTGTTTGGCTGCCGTCCGCTATATCGGCGATAACCACTTTACTACCAGCCGCTACAAGCGCCTGTACTGTTGCCAGACCAATACCAGAATTTCCACCTGTTACAATTGCAACCTTGCCTGAGAATCCGTTCATTTCTCACCTTGTCTACTATAAAATACTTTGAAATAGTTGCTTCTAAGCAACAGTATGCCGCAGAAAGGCGCTGACGCTAAGCCCAAGGTGGTTGGTGCGCCTATAGGTGAGGTGGGCGATTTCTAAAAAGGTAGGTCAATCAAACGACTGTCAAGTGCTGTGTCTCATCAATAGATACCAAACGCGGTGCCGACCTCACCCCAACCCCTCCAATTTTCGCTGACGCAGGGAGAGGGGCTTTTCATGGCTCCCAGAGAGGATTTTGCTCCTCTTCTTTTTTGAGAAGGGGCCGGAGATGGGGTTTGGTGGTGATCATATTATTTACTGTGTATTGATGAGACGCAGCATTGATGTTGAAGTTGGCCAAAAATAGGCAAGGCAAGAAAAAAATCTGATGGTTGGATGGGGAATCTCAAATTACACACGGAGGCAATGAGACAAGCCAACCACCAGATTTCAGGGAGAGAAGTAACACATTAATTAACACAAGCCATCACAGTTTGAAGCGTAGAAGGGAATTGTCGCTTTCCCTATTCATTAGATATAGTCTACGCCGCGAATGGGCAACTGTCAGGTGATGGCCGTCATGCGTTTGGGGTGCAATTGCTCCCGACCTTAGGGGCCTTGCTCACTGAAAACCAGCGTTGCGCCCACCCCCAACGGCGGCAAGCTAAGATGCCCGTCGCGCACCGTGGCGGTGTGATCGCCCAGCAAATCGCCCAGTTGCACGCCATCGGCATAGCCCCCCGCCCACACCGGAATGCGAATGAAGGGAATGGCTTCGGGGCCGCGATTGCCCACCACCAACAAGCGCTCATCGGCGCTGGCCCGCACAAACGCCAACAAGCCACCCTTAGCATATAGCACCTGATAGCCACCCACCTGTAGGGCCGCTGACCCGCGCCGCAACGCGATCAGCCGCTTAAACCACGCCAAAATGTCAGCATCCCAGTGGGCTTCGTCCCATTGCATGGGGGCGCGGCTATAGGGCGGATCGCCGCCGTCCATGCCCACTTCGTCGCCGTAATAAATGCACGGCACGCCCGGAAACGTCATTAAGAGCGCGACGGCCAATTTCACCAGCTCAGCATTGCCCCCCACTTTGTGCCGAATGCGGGCGGTGTCGTGGCTGCCCAACATATTAAATTGATTGAGCGCGATTTGATACGGAATGGCCGCCATAAAATGATTCGCTTGTTCGGCGAAGGCCGCCGCGTCAAAGTGCAGCTCTTCACC
>CAZLPC010000657.1:0-1972 GCA_964561305.1 uncultured Anaerolineae bacterium | reverse complement strand
ATCCATTTGGCGCACACCCGCCAAATAGAGCTGCGAAGCCGACTCCATTTCGTCGGGGGACAAGCCCATATTATAGGCCTCGCGCCCGCCCACATCCATATAAATGCGCTTAGTGGGAGTGGCGTTATGGGCCACAAAGTCAAAAATTGCGCCGTCGCCGGGCAAAAAATATGGGCTAAACACACCTGCCATGCCAAAAGTATCGCTTTTCAGCACGCCATATAAACTCACCAAGCCCCCCAGCGAAGACCCCAAAATGCAGGTGTGGGCGGGGGTTGGCAGTGTCCGAAAATCGGCATCTATTTGGGGCTTAAGCGTGTCTTCCAAAAATGCTAAATAAGCATCGGCCAAGCCGGGCCCCGCCGGCCACGCATAGGGGCTATATTCCATACGCCGACCGTTGCCCGTGTTTTCGACAGCGACCACAATGGCGGGCAACCCCTCTTGGGCAAGGGCGGTCATGGTCTCGTCAAAACGCCATTCGCCAGCAAAACTTAGTTCATCGGCGAACACATTTTGCCCATCGTGGACATAAATCACCGGATAGCGGCGCGTGCTGGTGGCATAATCGGGCGGCAGCCACACCAACACGCCGCGCTGGTTGCCAAGTTGAGGGCTAGAAAATACGGGTTCGATCATAATTTCGCCGACAACAGCAACAGTGGGGTGCACCGCCGCAAATGGTTTCCAGCGCGGCGGATTAGGTTGGTGGCTCGTCATGAATTTGCTCCGCCAATAGTGGCAATTGTAAGTCTAAAAAGAGATTGCGGGCTTCTTGCAACAGCCGCAAAGCGCGTTGGGGATCGCGCCGCCGCAGATACTCGCCCCATTCCCATAGCGTATGGGCTAACTCGGCACGGTGTATGCTATTGGCTACCACATCCCGACTATTAGAGAAGCAATCTTCGGCTTCATAATAGCGTCCATCTAGCTCAAGCGGGGCGCGGCGTTTATCGGCCACAATGCCCGCCATGCGCCATGCAATGCACTGGTCGGCAACGTTGCGGGTGAGCCGCGACCACTCGATGGCCTGCACCACATCTTGTTGGGCTTCGCGCAGTTTACTCAGGCCAATATGGGCTTTGCATAGCGCCACATACGTACCCACCATACCCCACCAGCCCAGCGGCCCCACCATCCGCAACACTTGATACAGATGCGATTCGGCCAGTTCATAGTGCTGATTGGCGGCAAGGATGATGCCATAGTTGTTGACAAAATAGATTGCGTCGTGGCGGGCGCTATACTCGCGGGCCAGTGCTAAGGCTTTGGCCGCATAATCTATGGCTGGTGCGTTGTCGCCCATCTGAAAATAGGCAAAGGCAATATCATTTAAGATACGGCTCTCGGTTTGCTTATCTACCACGCTCTCTAGGGCTGCCAAAGCCGCTATGTTGGCCCGTATGCATTGGGCAAACTGGCTCATGTAATAATAGCTTTCGCCCAACCGATTATAGGCTAGCGCCTCTAGGCTTTGCTTCGCTGGAAGCTGTCGGATGATGGGCAGGGCTTTTTCGACCCAGTTAATGGCTTCTTGGGGATTGTCTTGGCTGTTATAGACCAGTGCAAAGTTAAGATAGCCCAGCGCCAGTTGCTCGCGCCCATTAACGCCGGCCCGTTCGGCCAGTTGTACGGCACGGTTGGCATAGTCCAGCGCGTCGTCATGCTCAATGAGGTTCACTTGCAAGCGCGACATGGCGTTCCATGCTTGGGCTTGAGCCACAAGGTCGTTGGCTTTTTCGGCGGCCATCGTCACCGCAGTATAGGCCGCTAGTGCATCGGTATATTGCCCCTGCGCGGCCAGAACCCGCCCATAGCCATCATAAAGCCGAATTTGCAGTTGCAAGTCATCAATATAATCCGGAATAAGGTTAAAGGCCAGCTCATAATATTGAATGGCGCGTTCGGGCAAATATGCGCTAAAGGCCTGTTGGGCCGCCAGCGCATACCACTTAATGGCGCGGTTAAGGTC
>CAZLPC010000656.1:0-1973 GCA_964561305.1 uncultured Anaerolineae bacterium | reverse complement strand
TAGTGGCCGATAGGCTGAACTTGCACCTTAAAGCGGGCGAAATGGTGTGCTTATTGGGGCCCAATGGGGCAGGTAAGTCTACCTTACTCCGCACTATTGCCGCCATGCAGCCACCGCTAGCTGGCACAGTAATGCTAGGTGATCAAAACATTCATAGCCTATCGCCACGCCACCGCGCCCAACGCCTAAGCATTGTTCTCACTGAGCGCATCGAAAGCGGGCTATTAAGCGGACACGACTTAGTGGCACTGGGTCGCTATCCCTACACCGATATGAGCGGACGCTTATCTGCCCACGATAAAGCTGTGATTACATGGGCCATCGAAGCTGTCGAGGCCACCGAGCTTGCGCCGCGCCCACTTAGTACCCTTAGCGATGGCGAACGCCAAAAGATGATGATCGCCCGCGCCCTTGCCCAAGAACCCACTGTGATGCTGTTAGATGAGCCAACTGCTTTTTTAGATTTGCCGCGTCGTGTCGAATTGATGCGATTGTTACGCCATTTAGCCGAGCAGACAGGCCGTGCTATCCTTATCTCGACCCATGATCTTGAATTGGCCTTACGCAGTGCCCATTGTTTATGGCTGATGAGTAGCGATGGCATTATTCGGGATGGTGCGCCTGAAGATCTTGTTTTAAGTGGTGCTTTTCAAGCGACATTCGATAGCAGTGGTGTGGCTTTTGATCCAGAAAGCGGCATGTTTAGGCTACATCAGCAAAGTCGGGGGATCGTAGCCCTACACGGCGACGGCCTTGCCTATTTTTGGACACAGCGTGCCCTCGCCCGTGAAGGTTTCAACATTCAGCCCAATGCTCCTCTGGAAATTGAGGTACATGCTCAACATTGGCGCTTGCTGAAAAATGGACAATGGCTTGAATATAAGACAATTTATGATTTAATGGCCGCGTTGAAAGCCATCTAAATGAATAAAGGCTACCATGACCACAACTCTTGTGTTAGTACGACACGGCGAAACCGATTGGAACGTAAACCATCGTTTTCAAGGCAGCAGCGATGTGCCACTGAATGAGCATGGGCGCGAGCAAGCCCGCAAGTTGGCCAACCGTTGGCATAACGAAAAATTTGATGTTGTATATAGTAGCGATCTATCGCGGGCAGCCGAAACTGCGTCTATCATCACACCCCAAGCTGCAATCACCGATCAGCGCCTACGTGAGATTAGTTTTGGAGCCTTTGAAGGGCTTACATTTCCTGAAATAAAAGATCAATATCCTGAACAATGGGAACTGTGGCGCAAGCGCGAAGCACCACCTCCAGATGGTGAAGATTTATCAGTGGTAGCTACGCGGGTGCAACAGTTTTTGAACGGTATACTGCCTAAACATCAAGAGCAACGGATGTTGGTGGTCTCGCATGGGGGGATTATCAGTTTAATAACATGCTTGCTGCTAGAGCATCCCCCCAAAAAAGTATGGCAGTTTCGGCTAGACAATACGTCTGTCACCGAGTTTGGGTTTTTTCCGCAAGGTATAGTTTTGCTGCGCCTAAATGATGTCTGTCATCTCACCCAATGCTAATAGCTTGGTCGGCACGGTGTCGTCGGCATTATCCACAATAAGTTGCACAATATCATCGCGGGTGGCCAAAATGGTTTTGGGGCCACGCCGGACATAAATTTTGCGATTATCTATCGCATAGGGAATGTTATTGCCGTGTGGCACACGAATCACCATCACATTTTGATTATGGGCCAACTGTGTCTCGACATGCACGGCTAGGGGTGGGGAAAGGTGTTTTTGAATTTCTGTCACCACCAGTTCGATATCTTCTTGAGCGTTTTTCAACCCTACAATCCGATCTTTGGGATTGGGCGAAAGCCCGATATAAATTGTGCCGCCATCGGTGTTGGCAAAAGCGCAAATATCATGAATCAAATCGTCTAAACGCCCACGACTAAAGGGCAGGCTCACATAAAAAGCTTGAATTTGGGTATTGCCTTCTTCTCGCAAGC
>CAZLPC010000655.1:500-1974 GCA_964561305.1 uncultured Anaerolineae bacterium | reverse complement strand
TTTCGACGTTGTACATTTTTGACATCGAGCTAGGTGGAGAAGCATACGTAGCTATCCCCGGCGCATACGCGCTGGGCGCAGATACCCTTGCCGCCCGCACTCCCGATGTTGAGGCCGTCATCGCCACCATCCGCCCCGCCGAAGAAGCCACACCGACCACGGATGCCACCCCCGCCGTCGCCGGTGACGATGGCATTATCTACACCCAAAACTATGCGGACGTGGGCTTGGTGGATGGCGTGCAGTTCAGTGATGGGCGCGTGTTCTTGACCGATGGCACAGCGTTCTATCCGTTTGATGTGGATAGCGGCACGTTGGGCACGCCCATCGCCATCAATCCGATTTTTGGGGTGCAGTATGTGACCGCCGCGCCGGATGATACCATTTGGGCCACCGATCTCGATGCGGGCCTCATTCACTATGACACCGATTTCTCGGTTATTGGAACGAGTGCGGCGGGCGTGTTTGACGGGTATTTGGTCGGCCCGATGGGTGTTACTGACGACGCGGTGTACGTGTTTGCTACGGGGACGGATGACAACGACAATCCGCAAGGGCGCATTTTCGTGTTCGATACGGATGCGGAGCTGGTGCGTGATTTCGCCGCCAACGATGAATCTGGCGAACCCTTCAGTTCTGGGGTATTCCTGTTCCCGCAAAGCGACGGCAACTTGTTGCTAGTGGATAGCAGCTTGCGGAGCCGCGTGATTGACGTGGAAGGCAACCGCATCGCGGGCGGGGTCAATTATGGTCAAGGTATCTCGCTGTTCGGCTTCCCGTCCAGTGTGGTGCGCGATGATGCAGGACGGTTGTATGCCTTCGGATTCGGCCAATTGTACGTGCTGGATGTGACCGGGTCGCTCGTGATCATGCTCGGCGATTCAAACGACACTGTGCGCAATCAAGATGGCGACTTCGGGCGGGGTGAATTGGGGCTGTTGAGCCATTTGTTAGTGGTGGACGATGGGCGCGTGCTGGTGATCGGGCGCAATCTCACGACCGGTACGGTCACGCTGCTTGATGTGGCGGCGCTGGAATAATCACAGCCCAACACTGATGGTTTTTCACGCGACAGGTGTTGTGTAGGCGCGTGTTGCCGGCGGCGATCACCGTTGTACAGGTTGCAAACGGTGATCGCTATGGGCATACGCTCCCACACCAAGGCGGGCTAGGCGGTTAGCTTGGGGGGTAACTGGGCGGCCCATCCCCGAATGGCATCCCAGTCCCGATAGTCGCCTTCGGCCAGCCACGTCGCCAACATTATCAACCGAAACGGGATGCGATAGCTCGGCGGCAGCTTGCTCAGGTTCAACGCGCCCGCAAACAGGCCCTCGCTGACGGGGTTCACCAATGTACGGACAGGTTGCAGCCATTTGGCCGCCGTTTGGCGGGTTTTGTCGCTGGGGCGGGCCATGGCAAGGCACACCAAGAAGGCCGCGAAGGGTTTTTGGGACAGCACTGCCTGATGGCGTTG
>CAZLPC010000655.1:0-490 GCA_964561305.1 uncultured Anaerolineae bacterium | reverse complement strand
CACAAACTGTATGGCTTCGGGCAGCCATTTTTCTTGTCGGATGGCGCTACCGGCCACCACCGCCGCATAGCCCGACACGTCGTTAACGGCTTGCATAGGAAGCAATTCCACATTTAAACCGCCGGCGATCAAGGTTTGGGCGATAGCGTCGGCCACGCCTGCCGTAGACCCGCTACGGCTGGCATAGGTGACGAGGATCGGCTGTGCCAGTGAATTAGACATTCCAAACCCCCGTAGCAGCAGTGGCGCGGGCATAGTCGGCAAAGTCACGCGGGGCGCGGCCCAATGCACGTTGTACGCCATCGCCCACATAGGTATTGCGCCCGTCCAGCACCTCTGTGAACAAATAATTCACTAGCCAGATCATATCGGGCGGAAACTGTGCCGCTGCCAGTGCTGCGCTATAGTCTTCTGGCGACACCGACACGAGCCGAATATTGCGCCCACTGGCGGCAGCAATGGCCCCAATGGCCTCGGCAAAAGTGAGCAA
>CAZLPC010000654.1:0-1978 GCA_964561305.1 uncultured Anaerolineae bacterium | reverse complement strand
CGGCGGGGGTTTCGATCTGAATGCACAATAGCGTTTGGCTGGCGGCATTATCGGTTAGGGCCGTGCGCCCGCCTGCATCGAGCCCATAATTGGTCTCTAGGCCCTGCCCTTCTACGCCCCGATCCCCAATGGGCGGAAATTTGACGGCTTGCACTATCTGTCGGGTGGTTTCGGTATCGGGAATGTGCGGCATAATAAGGCCCGTGGCCCCATCTTCTAAAAAGCGATAGAGCGCGGCGCGTTCGCGGGTAGCGGGGCGCACCAAGCAATCAATGTCATAGTGGTGACAAGTCAGCAGCAACAGTTGGATCTCGTGCGCTTCCCATGGCCGATGCTCCATGTCTAGCCAAATGCCATCATAGCCCGACCGCGCCGCATAGGCCACAAAACGCGGTAAAAAATGCCCCATAAACGCCAATTTAATGTCGGCACCCGCCGCTAGCTTGGGCGCAATTCGACTCAATCGCATGATCAATTTCCCTTCTTAATGCATTAAATCTGGTTAAATGCTTTGTCTCGTACATAGATAGCAAACAATATGCTCGCCGCTAGACCTCATCCCCCGGCCCCTTCTCCAAAGGAGAAGGAGAGCAAAACCCGCTCTGAGAGCCGCAAAAGTCCCCTCTCCAGCGCAGCGATTTTGGAGAGGGGATTTAGGGGTGAGGTCAAACCGCACCATAATCTATGCGCCCGCCCAGCAAACGCCCAACACACATAACGGCACAGCGGGCCTTTGTTGCCGAAACAATTGTAAAATAGCCGCCCGATACGACGACAAGAGATCGGGCAACGGAATGCGCGAGGGTGGCGGGGCGGGTGGCGCGTCTAAAAAGGCCAGCACCGTCGCGGCCAGTTGACGCTTACCATACTCGGTAAAATGCACACCATCGCCCACCGCTTGATTATCGGGATTTTGATTGAAGAAAAAGTCTACATAGCCGCGTTCTTCGGCGCTATAGCCCCCATAGACCAACGAGTTAAAGTAGTTGCGGCTCATGTTGCCAATCACGACATTATAAATCAACTCGCCTTCAAACAGCGCGTCTAGGTCTATGCACTGCACGCGCCCCAACACCGCCAGTTGTCCGTCGGGCGCATTGCACGCCGCCAGCACCGCCTCGCGGTGGGCTTGGCTGTTGTTATAGGTGATGCCGTTGCCATAGCCCTCGACAAAATTTTGGGGTGCGCCCCAAAAATGCGTCCAAACCAGCACCCGCGTCTGCCCATTAACCGCCCGCACCTCATTAATGAAGGCCGTCACATCGTCCACATAGGCTTGGGGGCCTTCGGGGCGATTCACGCGCAGGTCGTTGTTCCATGCGGTCATCACCACTACATCACAGGCATTTTCTAGCAAGCGCGTATAGGCGGCATTAGCCCGGTAGGGGGTGCGCCCACCATCGGCCAAATTAGCCGCTTCCAAGCTAAAATCATAGACGGGCACATCGGCATAGGGCGTTTCGTTTAGCACATTCTCGATCACCACGGCTAGCGGGCGCGTCGTAATGGTCACAAAGTTCACGCCCGGCAACTGCACCACCAACGACCCCGCCGCCAACGAGTCGCCGGCCACGCCAATACAGTTGGGCAACGTCACAGTGTCGGTTTGGCCGGGGCCGCTGGCCGCGGCGAAGCCCACCATTACACCCAGCATCCCCACACCCAGCACCCCCAACAGCGCCATTGCTAAGATAATATGTCCAAAATAATACTGCATTGTCACCCACTTTTATCTAATGGCAAACATTGGTTATAATTGTAGCCACATGCTAGCACAACAACAGCGTCTCTACCACCTGTTGAAAGAACTGGACACGCACAATGATCGGAGTTGAGGCATTGATGATTCAAGGCATGGTGATCGGCAACGTACCGGCCACCACCATTCATGGGCGAATTATGGATCGCATCATAGAGATCGAACTGACTTCGGGCCAAGTTATCGCCCTCTTCGACGACAATTACCCGTTTGTGCCTC
>CAZLPC010000653.1:0-1981 GCA_964561305.1 uncultured Anaerolineae bacterium | reverse complement strand
TCGCCAATATCAATAACTTGTATGCCTGTTGTCAGCAAGCCCCTGATCAACGCATCTTTCAAGGGGGGGGTGGTTACACGGTTATCACCGCCTATATAGACCGTTTCAATATTAAACTGGCGTTGCACATAAGTGCCATAGGCTTTGCCTACATGTTCGGCAACATAGGTTGTCAGCTGGGCATCGGGACCGGTGGCTGTACCACGAATATCATATTTCCGAAAAATATTGCTAGGAATAGTTGTCATCGCATTTCATCTCCAAAATTGTGGTGCTATCTTCTATGTGATCTACTAAGAGATTAGCCAACTGAGAGGCCGTCTGCAAGCATATAGATAATTCGCATGTTCCAATAGTTACTGTTAAACTGAAAGTAGCATTTATATCATAAAATTTGTCGCGGCTGGGTTTTGGGCATGATTGATTTGTACGATATTTTAGAGGCAGCCAACGGGCAACTGTTTGGCGAGGCCGTAAGCCAAATTTTCACCGATTTTTGTTTTGACTCGCGGCGTGCCGAACCGGGCCAGCTTTTTGTGGCCATTCGCACCACCCATGGCGATGGGCACGACCACATGTATGAAGCGGTGCAAAAGGGTGCAACTGGTATTATGTGCACCATTCCACCTGCTTTTGAAACCGATGGTTTAACCGTTATAGTCATGCGCGATGTCGAAACATCTTTAATCCGTTGGACAGAGCGCATTCTAAAGAAATTTGGAACCAGCGTCATTGCTGTAACAGGTAGCGCCGGCAAAACCACTACCAAAGAAGCTATTGCTGCTGTCTTAAAAGGCAAATACACGGTCTTTAAAAGCCCAGCCAGCTATAATGGGCGCTTTGGGTTGCCGTTGGCATTGGGGCAGCTAGGGCCAGAGCATCGTTTGGCTGTGCTGGAGTTTGCCACCGACCAATTTGGCGAAATTGCAGAAATGACCGAAGCCACCAAGCCCGTGATGGGTGTTGTGACCAATGTTGGGCATACGCATATTGATCGACTTGGCGATTTAAATGCGGTGGCCGGCGAATATCGCGCCTTAATCGAACGCCTTGATCCAGAAGGCATTGCCATATTGAACTATGACGATACCCTTGTGCGAAGCATGAAAACCGCATTGAAGGGGTCTAGCATGTCGGTGAGTGTCGACTTGACGGGCGATGCTTTTGGGGCTGACCTTACGGCATTTAATGCTGTTGTGGGCCGCTATAAAACTGGCTTTGATTTGCGCTTTGGCAACGAGCGACATGTTGGAAAATGGATTCCGCTGATTGGGGCCCACAATTTATATGCCTCATTGATGGCCTTGGCTGTTGGGCTATGCTTTGATGTGCCTATTCCTGAGAGTATACGCGGTTTGACGGAGATTGAGCCAATGTCGGGGCGGATGCAATCGCTGAAGGGTGTTAATGGCGCTCAGGTGGTAGATGACACGTACTCGGCTACCCCTGAAAGCGCACTGGCAGCACTCGACTGGCTAAAAGCCCTTCAGCCCAATGAAACCGAAGGGAACGAGGGCCGCAAAGGGCGCGTATTTGTTGTTTTAGGGGATATGTCGGGTTTGGGAACCTATGCTAACCGCGCTCATCGCGATATTGGCGAGCAAGTAGCACGTGTGGCCGATGTTTTGGTGACAAAGGGTGAGACTGTTGTAGAAATTGGGAATATAGCCGAAGAATTTGGCTTGGCACGCAACCACATTCATACCACATTTTCATCTGGCGATGCTGTTCAAACCATCAAAGGCCAACTACAACCCGACGACATTGTGCTGGTTAAAGGCTCTGAAGTTGCCCGCATGGAAAACGTGGTGCGCGGGCTTTTAGCCAACGAAGACGATGCCGAACGCTTGCCACGCAGCGAAGAAGCCTTCAAATCGGTTTGGATGGACCGTCCGTCCCGCCCCACATGGCTACATATTGATATGGATGCCATTGCCAATAATCTGCGCCTTTCTTTTCTTTCGCTATGCAGGCTCTGTGC
>CAZLPC010000652.1:0-1985 GCA_964561305.1 uncultured Anaerolineae bacterium | reverse complement strand
CAGCAGTTGATTGATAAGACCTTGCAAACCTTTGGCCAAATTGATGTGTTGGTCAATAATGCAGGGGTGTCTGGTGGTGGCATATATGACGAGCTAGAACTAGACACCATCGAAAACCTATTGGAAGTTAACCTAACTGCGCCACTATTGCTGACACGGCTAGTGTTGCCCCACATGCGCCAGCGCAACACTGGCTATATTGTAAATGTGGGATCGGGAATGGGACGCGAGCCAACTCCCTATTTTAGCCATTATGTGGCCAGCAAAGCAGGTTTAGCTGGCTTCTCGGACAGCTTACGCCGCGAATTAATGGAAACCCAAATTGGGGTGTTATATGCTGCACCGGGCTGGTTGCGCTCTGAGATGGTCTCGCCTGAAGCCGAGAATGTGCTAAATCAGCTGCCCCAACATACGGTTTTAAGCGCCCAAAGTGTGGCCGAAACGATTATTGAGGGTTTGGTGTTGGGACGCTATGAGATCTATAGTGGTAACTGGATTGAGCGCAACGGTATTCGGGCTGAGCGCTTTGCCCCACGTGTGATAGACCTTTATTGGCGCTTTGTGTTGCGCTATTTGCCTTGGTTAGACTTAGCCCGCAAAGCAGGCTAGGGGCGCTATTGGGCCAACCAAATTTGGACGGCCCGCCGTGTGCTCTCGAATGCAATAGCTGGAAGTGCGGCGAGCCTAAACCAACCCACTGCTTCGGCATCATCACCTGCACACAGCGTTCCGCCAACAATTTGCCCCTCATACACAATCGCGATAGATGCGCCGTTTTTATGTTCATTGGGCATGGGCGGATTGTGCAACACATCAACGAGGCGCACAATTTCAATATGAAGGCCGGTTTCTTCTCGCGCCTCACGAATGGCCGCTTGGCGCGGGTCTTCGTCGGCATCCACATAACCCGCCGGCAACGCCCATTTCCCTTTTTCAGGAGCAACAGCGCGTTTAACCAGCAACAGCTGCCCCAGATCATGAATGAGCACTACCACAGCCACTTTAGGATCACGAAAGTGAACCAAGCCACACCCACTGCACACACGCCGAATTGTGCCAAATGCCTCGCGTTCTTCCATTGGGCAGCCACAACTCATACAATAATTAATAAGATACATAGCCTACTATCGCTGCCAAATATCTGAAGAGAGCCTGTGCAACAGTGCGCGAAGCAGATAGCAGTATCTCGATACTCTGAGCGATTTGTTCGTTGTTACGGCTGCGGCCAACTGCTACGGCATCTTCATCAACAGAGGATTCTGCCACGCTAGCGGTTGTTTCTGGGCTAGCATTGAATACCGACTCATTTGGTACTGTTGCGGGTGAGGCGGGCCCAACACCATCTGATGCGGTTTGGCTTGTCTCGCCATTAAAAGCATCAGCGGCTTCTACAGGGGGCGCAGCCATAGATATTTCGGGGGATTGGGTGGGAGGTGGCGTAGGAGCAAAATCGGACTCTCCAGAAGCATTACCCGGCTCATCCATTCCAGAGCCAGCCGGGGCTTCACGTTCAGTTGCGGCTGGCATACTGGTGAATTGCGGCGACAAGGTTGGCAAAACAGCAGTTGTAGCGCTGTCAACGTCATCAAAAGTGCCGCCAAACGCAACCGTAGCGGTTCCTTTTGCGATGACATCTGAAGGGGCAGAAAAACGTGCTGTTGCAATGGTAAATGGTGTTGGCGTTGGAAAGCTCTGGGCCACAGCCGTTAGTTCGGGCCCTGCCGCTATTTCGTCTGTAGTATTGGCTGATTGAGTGTAGATTGCTTGGGCGGCTATGTCTTCCGAGTGTTGTGTAGACGATGTATCAAGCATCTGCAAACCCAGCCCCACCCCCAAAACAATAAATAATACTGCTGCGATAGCCAGCCCCACACGTTGCCACGCCGCCACACGGATAACGGTCGGGGTGGCTTTTTCGCCATAAACCGCCGGATCAAGTGTGAAGTTGCGCGGCGCTTTGATTGTCGGCAAGTTTTGCAATAAGA
>CAZLPC010000651.1:0-1988 GCA_964561305.1 uncultured Anaerolineae bacterium | reverse complement strand
AGCTTCCCTAGCCCTTTGACCAGTCTTACGTCCCATAGCGAAAACGCGGCCGACTGATTACCCTCATATACTCTAGAAAGCAAAGGCAAACGTGAGCAACTTGATTTATCACGTAGCAATGAGCGTGGATGGTTTTATTGCTGACAGCGACGGCGGGGTAGGGTGGTTGCCCACCCCCGATAGCGTGCCCGCAGGTGAAGACTTTGGCTTTGGGGCATTTTATGCGGGCCTTGATGCGGTGGTGATAGGGTCTGCTACCTATTTGCAAGTGCTAGAGCTGACCGACGGCTGGCCGTATGCCAATCTTGAGGCAGTAGTGATGACACGCCAACCGTTGCAACACACCCGCGACGGCCTTGTGCGTTTTAGCAATGCCGACCCCCAAGCGGTCTTGGCCGACTTGCGGGCCAAGCACCAACGCGATATTTGGCTGGTGGGGGGCGGCGCATTGGCGGCTAGTTTTGCGGCGCAGGGCTTAATTGATGTGTATGATGTGGCTATTATGCCGATTTTATTGGGCACAGGTGTGCCGTTTTTTGGACGGGATGGTGCTTCCCAAACACACCCATTGCAGTTAGCCGAACAACAGACGTTTTCGGGCGGGGTGTTGCGCTTAAAATACCATAAAAAATGAATGAAGCAGTTATGAAAACGCAGAGCCTATAGTTTCACAAAACCCTAAGCATTAGAAGGCTTTATTAGTGCTATACTTTTCGATATTGCGAGAGGTATACCCTCATAAAATCGAATGTAATTCATGACACTCTATCAAGCTGACACTGGCCGTTAAACGTTTAATGCGCGGCCGAATGGTATTTTTGTTGTGCAAGTTTTTCATACCTACAGGGAAGGGCAAAAGACTTTGCGTAATCTATCTATTAGAACCCGATTGCAGATTGGGCTTGGGCTTCCTATTCTGGTCTTAATTCTTATTTTGGTTGTGGCGCAAGTAAGGGCTAGCCGCTTTCGGGAGCGCTATAATGACCAAAATGATCGCCAGATACCGTTGTTGCTGACCATTGAAGACCTAAGATTTCAAGGCTCGCGCATCATTTCAGCTACGAATGAGTATGTGCTAGACGAGGTGTTGGGCAGTGATGAAGCAGCAGAAGCCAATGAAGATGGTGAAGCGGCCGAACTGGCAGACATTAATGCTGGCATCATTGAGTTACAGGCTTCATTGGCATTGTATAAAAGTCTATTGTCGGATGAGGTGCTTGAAGATGAAGCGCTGTTTGGAGCAGTAGAAACCGCTACAAATGACTTGATAGTTGAAGCAGTGTTAATTCGGGATTTAAGCGCAATAGATGTGCCGCTAGCAGAAATTGTGGCGGCCCGCGAAGCCTTTGCAGTGCGTGAAGAAATTTTTCTAGAAGCGATAGATGCTGCCCAAGCAGCGCAGCGCCAGCAATTAAATGACGATCAGTCAGCGGTGACGCTGTTGGTGAACAGTGCGCTGCTGTTTACATTGATAGCGGGTCTGTTGGTCAGTAGTGCAACGGCGCTCTTGGGCTATTCTATTTATATCTCGATTCAGCGCCCGCTAAAGGCCCTGACGCAAGCCGCCGACGACTTGGCGGGTGGCAAGTTAGATATTCGCGCTGATGCCAGCCACCAAGACGAGCTGGGGCAGTTTGCCCGCAATTTCAACACTATGGCGGCCGCCATCCAAAAGCGCGAGCGCGGCCTGCGCGATCTCAATAACATCTTAGACCAGCGCGTGCGCGACCGCACCGCCGAACTGCAAGATGCCCGCGACAAAGCGCTAGCGGCCCAACGCATTGCTCAAGAGAACTCGCGCCTGAAGTCCGAGTTTTTGTCCACCATGTCCCACGAGTTACGGACTCCGTTAAACGCCATCGAAGGCTTCACCAGCATTATGCTCAGTGGGATGGGCGTAGAGCTGACACCGCGTGCCGAAGACATGACCAAGCGCATCGCGGGCAACAGCAAGCGCCTGTTGCACCTAATCAACGACTTTTTAGATT
>CAZLPC010000650.1:0-1992 GCA_964561305.1 uncultured Anaerolineae bacterium | reverse complement strand
CTTGCATCACATCAATCAGCGCCGCGTGATCGTGGTGGCCGTCCAAGTAAGGCAACAGCCGCTTGGCAAAGCCCGTCAGCGCAATGCGCTCGTGCCACTGATTAACCGTAAAATCGTCATCGGCCCCCAACAAGCGCCCCACCGGCCACACCTGCGCGGGGGACGGTACATCGGCGGGCAAGTGGGGCCGCCACAGCCGCAACATAATAAATTCTTCGTGGATGCTGAACAAGTGCAACAAATCGAGAACTAGCACATTCACGGCCTCTAGCGGAATCGTCTCTAGTCCCAATACGTCGCGCACACCCGTTAACAGCTCGCCAATCGAGAGCGCCATCGGTGCATTGGTGTGCAGCGTGATTAGGGCAGCGGCGGTGGCGGCGTTATCTACACTAAACTCGAGGCCGCGGCTGGTGGTATAGCGCGTGGGCAACTGGTGCGGATCGCCCTCAAAATCGGGTTCGGCTTTGGTGGCAATATATAAATTGCGGAGGCGTTCGGGCGAGATGCTGCGCTGCACTTGTACAGCATCGTGCACTACCAGCGACTGCCGAAAACGCCGATTGCGTAAAAAGTCCATATATTGCTCGCGCCGAATGTGATCGCGCCCCGACATGTGATTGAGTTCGACGATGGTTTCGGGCGGAAAATCGCTGGGCATCACGGCGGCAAAGTGCGACTCGGCGAGGTATTGCAAGCCATGACCCTCGGCCATGCTCACAAATTCATGAAAATAATACGGCTGGTTGATTTCGCCCAATTCATCGTGCAACAACGAGCTAAGATGGCGGGATTCGTTACGCTTTAGTTGATCCTCTAGTTGATGATAATAGACATCTAGCAGGCCGCCAAACGCATGATTGTCTTCATTCAACAGCACATCGCGCATCCACGTTAACATGTCAATGGCGGCCCCGGCTTTGGCGTGCGGATCGTCGAGGGTGCGCGTATGAAAGCGCATTAAATCGCGGGCGCTATCGGTGACGTGCCAGCCCGGA
Source organism: uncultured Anaerolineae bacterium (assembly GCA_964561305.1). GTDB lineage: Bacteria > Chloroflexota > Anaerolineae > Aggregatilineales > J027 > J027. The sequence goes on along the minus strand of CAZLPC010000650.1, from coordinate 994 downwards.
TAGGTGTTATAGCTGATATAGGCGATGCCGTTGGGGGCAAGGTGGCGCTTGCAGACCTCAAAAATGGTATGGCGCACATCTTCAGGAACCCACGAAAACAGCCCATGCACGATAATATAATCAAATTGGCCAAAATCGGCGGGCACGTCTACCAAATCCATCACCGCGAGGCGCAGATTATCGCCCACGCCCAACGCAGCAGCCAGTTGTAGGCCGTCTTCGATTTGCACCGGCGACAGATCTATGCCCACAAATTCGCTGTTCGGAAATTGCAGCGCCATCGGCAACAAATTGGCCCCACTGGCACACCCCAGCTCTAGGACGCGGCATTGCGTCACATCGGCAACATCCATCCCCAACAAATGCCCAATGGTGGCGAGGCGGTTGGGGTGGGTTTGATGAAACGTGAAACGGGGATAGGGGACGGCGTTATAGCTAGCGGCGGTTTCGGCAGAATTCATAGGCGCTCCGATCAGGTTTTGGCGGTGACAAATGGTCGCATTTTTAAGATAGCATATAGACTCAGCGCCCCATTATGCCCCCACACCGCCGCCAAATCAACGCCAACTCCCGACGAGTGCCTTTCCAAATGGGACAATTCTATGAAAAATTGATAGTTGAACCATACTGGGCTTGGGAAAAACACAACCTAAAAGAATAATTTGGATCGCCAGTATGGGTTGATTAAAGCCTTTTTTTAGCTTACATTTGTTCTATATTCTTAATTGCTACCGGAGAATACAAAATGAGTCTCCTTTTAGCCGAAAAAACCGATTTGCAGAGTAAAGAACAATTTACGCTCTATTTTGGCCATTCAGCTACTATCTTGAGAGGTTTAGAAAAAGATTCTGTTGACTGTATTGTTACTTCTCCCCCATATTATGGACAGCGAGATTATGGAGTAGATGGTCAAATTGGTCTAGAAAAAACCCCTCAAGAATATGTTCAAAGGCTATTAGAGGTTTTTCGTGAAGCCAAACGAAAAACCTCTAAT
>CAZLPC010000649.1:0-1993 GCA_964561305.1 uncultured Anaerolineae bacterium | reverse complement strand
TGCTGTTTACAAGGCATGGTAGCATGGAAGATACTATACAGGCTTAACATGGCGTTGTTGACTATATCAGCGCCCACTTTGCACGGGGAAAGGTTCATGAGTATTATCGAGTCGCGCCATTATCACTATCATGCCATTAGTGAGGGGGTTTTTGCCGCCATCGCCCGCGAGGGTGGCGGGGCTTTCGCCAATAGTGGCATCGTGGATTTGGGCGACCAAACGCTGATCTTCGACACTGCTATCACGCCCACCGCCGCCCACGATTTGGTTAGTGCCGCCAAAGCCCTGACCGGACGCACCCGCATAGACTATGTGATCAACAGCCACTATCACCGCGATCATGTGCGCGGGAACATGGTTTTTGCGCCCGAAACCCTCATTATTAGCAACCGCGAAACGCGCAATTTACTCAATAGCCAAGGCCGCCAGCAACTGAAGTCCGACCTTGAGACGGTTCCGGGCCGCCTGCACGAGCTAGATCGGCATTATTTACGCGCTTACCACTATTTGCCCGACTGCGAACAATCTGATCTGCAACTGATGATCGGCTGGCATCGGGCCGCGCTGGACACCCTTAGCCGCCTCAAAATTCGGCTGCCCGATATTACCTTTGATCGGCGCATGGTCATCAATGGTTCGCGCCAACGCGCCGTACTAATCGCCGTAGACGGGGCCCACACCACCAGCGATACCCTGCTCTATTTGCCCAATTGTGACGTGGCCTTTACTGGCGATTTGGTGGCCCATCAACGCCATTTTTGGCTGGGGGAGCTTTCAGCAACAGCCCTAGAAGACACGCTGGCGTTTATCGAAACGTTGGGCCTAAAAGTGGTTTTGCCCGGCCATGGCCCGGTCTTGGATCATGTGCCGACCGCCATGATCCTCAACTATTATCAACACCTAAAAGGCATGGTTAGCCAAGCGGCCCAAAGTGGCATCAGCAAAGATGATTTTGTGACCACGCCTTGCCCCCAAGCATTTGCTAATTGGCACATGAAATTGGTATTATACGAGTTGAATTTGGGCGCGTTGTATGCGGCCTGTGTGCGCCCACCCGATCCCTTAACCGATACGCCGCTTACCGAAGAAACCGATAACGTATGACCATCTATCACATCGCCACCACTCACGACTGGGAAGCGGCCTACCGCGCCGGCCAATATGTCGTAGACTCGTTGCAAAACGAGGGTTTTATCCATTTTTCGACCGAGAAACAAGTGGAGTTGGTGCTTAATCATTTTTATGTTGGGCGCGAGGATGTGCTGCTGGTGGTGGTGGATGAAGGGCGGCTGGTGGCCCCGCTACAATATGATGAAAACACTGGCCCGGACGGCGCGTTAGATCTTTTTCCGCATTTATACGGCCCACTTAATTTAGACGCAGTGATCGAAACCTATATGCTTGCGCCCAACCCCGACGGCACATTTACGCTGGCCTAGGCTTGGGATGGGCTGGCACGTCTGCACAGCCCACTTGCTATCATCTGGCTTAGGGCTGAATAATCACTTTGCCCACGCTGGCGCGGGACTGCATGAAGTTAAAGGCCTCGACGGCATTATCTAGGCTAAAGACGCGCCCGATCACGGGTTTTAGGTCGCCGCTAGCCACCATTGCGGCCAGTTCGGCGGCGGCTTCACGAATGCGATGGACGCGCTTGGGGTGAAAAAAGCGCGGCAAAAAATAGCCATGCACCGACTTACCGCTGCCCAAAAGCTCGACATTACTCAGCTTGGCTACCTCGCCACTGGCTGATCCCAACACCACCATACGCCCAAACTCGGCCAGCACCTCGCGGAAAGAGCGCAGAAACACCTCGCCGCCCACCGACTCTAAAATAAGGTCTGCGCCGTCGCTGCCCATCAACTGGCGGGCGATGGTGGGCCAGTTGGCATCGCTATAGTTAATGGGTGTGCCGCCCAACTCGCTGATGAGCGTACATTTCTCATCAGAAGAGGCCGTGCCAAACACCTGTGCGCCATAGGCTGCCGCCAGC
>CAZLPC010000648.1:0-2003 GCA_964561305.1 uncultured Anaerolineae bacterium | reverse complement strand
CGCGGCCTCTGCCGCCGCACCGGCGGCAACGGCCGTCTCCAGCCTGGCCTCCAGGTCGACGACCGCCTCTTCGCCGTCGGCGTCCTCGACGATTTGCAGCAGCAATCGGGCATTGCCCGCGCTCATGCCGAATTGATCGTCCCCTCGCCCTGAAAATTGTTCCACGAATCCAGATCATCAAAACAAATAGTGGGATAACCTTGGCCGCGATGATAGGCACACCCAACAGCGGAAAACCGTTCACCAAGCCCAAACCATCGTCATAGCCGCCCAAAAACATCGTCACCCAGATTACGCTGATGCCGATCATATTGACGTATTCGGCCAGATAGAACATGGCAAAGCGCATCCCGCTATATTCAGTGATATGACCAGCCACTAGTTCTTGCTCGGCTTCGGGCATATCAAAGGGGGCGCGGTTAATTTCTACCATAAGCGCAATGAAAAACAACGCCGCCGCCAATGGGTTTTTAAAGATATACCAGTTAAAAATACCCTGCTGATCGAACACAATGTCGCTAACAGCCATTGAGCCAGCCAATAGAATCGGCACAGCTAACAATGTCCCCAAGCTTAGCTCATAGCTGATCATAGAGGCTGTGGCACGCAACGACCCCAGCATGGCATATTTATTGTTGCTGGCCCACCCCGCCAACGTTACACCATAAACGCTGATGCTGGTAATGGCCAAGAGCCATAGTACACCCACTTCAACATTTAAGATGCCTTGAGGAGCCCGATACCAGTTGCCATCAAACCATGGAATAGTGACTTTGGGCCCCAGTGGCACAACCGCCAGCACTGTCAGCGCCGGTATCACCTTAATAATGGGGGCAATGTGAAAGATGATTTTATCTGCACCAGCTGGTGTAATGTCTTCTTTGAAAATGAGCTTAATACCATCGGCAACAGGCTGTAGCAAACCAGCCGGGCCGGCGCGGTTGGGCCCAATGCGCGACTGAAGCGCCGCAATAAAACGGCGCTCTAGCACGGTGGTATAGGCAAAACCCGTTAATAGAGTAATAAATACCAACAACGCGATCACAATCGCATGGACTACTTCGCAGGTGCTATTGGCGGAACACTCTACCACTTTGCTGGCATCGTTGGGGCCAAGCACCAATTGGGTCAAAAAGTCGAGAATGCCATCCATGAAAGGCTTATCCTTCGGTTACAGGTATGGGCTGCATGATTTTCTCAACAGCGTCCAACACCGTCGCTACGCTAAGATCGGGCAGGTTGCTCAAGCGGCGGGGCATCAAAACCGCGCCTTGCGGCAACGTATCGTTGACCACAACTTGCACCTCATAACGCTGTCCCCCTACTGTCATTGCCACCAAGCCACCATCATCAAGATTGTGTTGGGCAGCATCGTTGGGGCTAATGACGATGTGCGGTGTAGGTACGCGCTGGTGCATCAACACACTATGGCGGAACAAAACGCCACGATCATACAGCAACGTCGTCGGAATAACCACCAATCCTTCAAATTTGGGCGCGACAGCATCTACGGGTTGCACACGAAGCCGCATCTCGGCTTGTTCGGCACTGGTTTGGGTTTGTAGGCCCACACCGCCATTATTTTGATAGGCCGTGCCGCCATAATAGAGATCTTGTCCACCGACATCAGGAAATTGGCGCGTCACTAGGGCCAAGTTCTTATATTTCATGTCGGCATAAGCGGGTACTTCTTTGTTAATGTCGGTCATCACTGCGCCTGCCGAAAGTTTGGGTTGGGGCCCGCCCAGCAGATAGCCAATTTGGGCGAAGATACGCCAATCGGGTAGGCTATTACCAATGGGGCCTTGGGCGGTATAGAAGCGTTGCACACGGCGTTCACCACTGGTAAATGTGCCGTCACGCTCGGCGAAACTTTGGCGAGGCAACACCACATCTGCTATGGCAGTGGTTTCAGTCTCAAACAGTGATGTTACGACTACAAAACCTGCGTTTCTAAGGCCATCGGCTTCGATCACTTCGCCCACCGGATTGCAGCCTGCCAC
>CAZLPC010000647.1:0-2005 GCA_964561305.1 uncultured Anaerolineae bacterium | reverse complement strand
CCATGCAGCTGCGATGGCCCCCGGCACATCTATTGGTGCGGCTAGCCCCATCAATAGCGATGGCAGCGATCTCAACGAAACATCCGATCAAAAAGCCAAAGAAATTCTGACCGCCACCATGCGTAGCCTAACCGAAAATCGGTCATCGGAAGCCCAACGCCTCGCCGAAGCCATGATCACCGATGCCAGAGCCGTAACCGCCACTGAAGCCTTTGAGATTGGGCTGATTGATTATTTGGCAACCAGCACTGGTGACTTGATCCGACAACTAGATGGCACAACACTGGTGCTAAGTGAGGGCGAAAAAACCCTAAGCCTTGCAGGCCTAGAGACCCGCGAAGTAAACATGAACATTGTCGAACAAGCCCTGCTCATTTTGACCGACCCTTCTATTGTGTTTATTTTACTGAGTACAGGCGTGCTGCTAATCATCTTCGAGTTGCGTGCGCCGGGCGGCTTTGTGATGGGCATAGTGGGATTTGTGCTGCTTTTATTGTCATTTTATGGGCTTAACATTTTGCCCGTTAATGCGTTGGGCTTCATCTTTTTCGGCATTGCCATTATCTTATTTATCGCTGAAGTATTAACACCCGATGCCTTTGGACTGCTGACGGCAGTGGCGGCGGCTAGCATGGCCGTCGGCAGCCTAATCTTGTTCCGTAACGCTGAAGTCAACCAATTTGGCAGTGTGCCCTCATGGTTGATTGTTGGGCAAAGTACGGGCGTAGCCCTATTGGGGTTATTGTTCTTCTTGTATATCATGCGCTATGCACCCAGCAAAACCACCATGACCGGCCAAGAAGGCATGATCGGGTTATTTGGCGAGGTGCGCGTGCCCCTAGAGCCGCAAGGGATGGTTTTTGTAAATGGTGAACGCTGGAAAGCACAAACAACCAGTGGCGCATTTTTAGACGTTGGCGAAACCGTGCGTGTGGTTCAGATAGAGGACTTGCTGTTAACAGTTGAGCCGATTGAGCCGGGCAAGCGCGATCTCTTAAAATCATAATGAATGGGCGCTGACCAACAAGATCAGCGCCCATCAATTATGCCTCAGCAATAGCAGGTGGCGGCTTCATCGAGCGCAATGCGGGATTTAGGAACATTGCAATCAGCACAAAGGCTGTCATCAACAACCCCGACCCCACAAAAGCTGCTTCCAAACTCCAGCTAATAACAGCCCCCATCAGCGCATCGGCAATGGGGTCTAGCCCTACGGTCGAAAAACCAAATAGGCCCATCATCCGCCCCATCATCTGTTTGGGTGTATTGATTTGCAGCCAAGTGATAAATACCACAACCACATATCCATTGGCTACGCCCATCACCGCACCAATAGAGGCCGCCCCTGCTACTGTGGTGGACAATCCCAATAAGGCTGTTGCAATCCCCATTGTGCTCCATACGCTAATCAAAACGCTTCCTAAGCGACGGTCGCTGGGGCGTGGCAACATCCCCCCCATAATCATCCCTAAGAGATTACCGCCGCCAAAAGCCGACATAATCATGCCAAAGGCCGCTGCCCCTTGCATCAGCCGAGTGTTGACCAAAACCGGAATCCCCACTGTTAAGGGCATCACAATCAACACATTGGCAAATATAATCAAGATAAAGACAGAACGCATGGTTGACCATTGGTTCACATAGCGCAAGCCTTCTGCCATCGCCGCAAAAACATTTTCTGATGGTGGGGACGCTTGGGTTTTGTCGCGAGGCAAAACAATAAAACATAATGACACCACCGAGACCAAAAAGGTTAGCGCATTGATGGCAAAAGCCACCCCTAACCCACTTAGATCAACCGCCCCAGACACGGCTTCATTGCTGCTAAAAAACGCAATGATCACACCAGCCAACAGTGGGCCACCAAACAAACTTAGTTGTTGGGTCATCATGACAATAGAGTTAGCCGTTTGAAGTTGAGCAGGCTTGACCAATTCGGGCACAATTGAGCTTTGGGCGGGATAAAAAAACGCATCCATCAACCCAAATAGCGCTGCGAAAATAT
>CAZLPC010000646.1:620-2006 GCA_964561305.1 uncultured Anaerolineae bacterium | reverse complement strand
CCGGGTACAAGATTGAGCACCGCCAAGCCACGCCCCTCTGAAAGTAAAAAGATGCCGCTGGGATCAAGCGCAAATAATACCACCGGAACCGTGGTGACAACCGTAGACAATAAATTTTGGGAGTTGTGTGCTTGGTGAGGAGGGGTCATACGATAATATCCTTAAAAAAGTTAGGGTGGTATGAGTGTTGTGTTTAGGGGTAATTAAAGCACACCAACATAAACGCTGCCTAAACTCCTAATGAGATGATTCATCAGAGCGACATCAGTTTTTTTGCAGGTTTTTGGGCGACCAAAAGATCGCCCAAGCAGAACCCGTTCGCTGACAGCCTGCAAAACAGCGCGGCGTGGGGTGCTAGTCCTCATCCAACAACATCGAAAGCAGATCGTTGGCTTCTAGGGCATATTCATCGCGCACAAGCACGACTTCATCTAATAGGCGAATCAGCATTTGGCGCACACTTTCGGCGCTGAAATCGTCATAGCAAAAAACGGGGTCTTCATCCAACAGCAAATCCACGCCAAAACGGGTGATGTCTTCGCTTTCCATATCGGCACAGTGGGCCGCCACCAATGTTGGAATGTGGGCATGATTGCGGACGGCTTGATAAACGCGGTTGGCCGTGTTCAAAACCGCTTCGTCGGTGGTGTCTAACAACATTACCACCCCCAAATCGGCCTCTAGTTGATGCGCGGCCGCAAAGCCCAACACATCTATGGGGCCCAAGCTGTACAAGTCTAGCCATTGGCTCATGTCAATTTCAAAGTCGCCAGCCACAGCCAAATGCTGCTGCTGATGGCTGGTGGGGCTAATAATCTCGTCTAGTGCTTGTACGGCATTATAAAACGCCCGAACCAAGCTCACATCAGAAGCCAAAATACGGATGCGATGCGTTGCCATCGTTTGCCATTATCACCTTCTAGCGGCCCTATCATCCACCAAGCGCCGCCCTCATCATTATTCAAAATATCTGCCACAACATAGTTGATCACATCATCACACTTCAATTATAATTGGTGCGTTCCCAAAATGTTAGCATTTCATAACTTATAATCAATTCTCTATCAATTGCCCACCCCATCTGCAACCAGAAAGCAGTCCGATGATCAGCAGCCAGCCTCACTATCCCCTAACCACCCGCATCTTGATTGACCTTTATAACAATGGCGACCTGTCGGCGCTGCAAGAGGTGATGATCGAGCCGCGCTATGGCTATGTGGCGCGGATGGTCTATAAAGATGGGGGCGTTCGGCTGTTGCGGCGCACCAATGTCGGCATCAACAATCATGGCGCGTGCGAAATTTCGATTGACAAGGGCTATACCAAATATTTTTTGCAACAGCTGGGCTATGCTGTGCCAAAGGGGACGGTGTTTTTGATGAAGAA
>CAZLPC010000646.1:0-610 GCA_964561305.1 uncultured Anaerolineae bacterium | reverse complement strand
ACCGCGATCTCATTGATCGCAATCTGTCGCGCTATGGCTTCAATGATTATAACGAAGCCCACAAAATGCTAGACTATATCGAGCGCGAGTTGGGTTTTCCGGTTTTTGTGAAGCCCAACAACGAAAGTCAAGGCAAAGGCGTTTATAAGTGTTATGATGCCAAAGATGTCAGCGCCGCCCACTTGGCTGCGATTGAGCATGGCGACGACATTTTAATCGTAGAGACGGCCATCCCCTACCCCGATTATCGGGTGGTGGTTTTAGACGGCGCGATGGTGTGCGCCTATCAGCGCTTGCCCTTGCACATTGTGGGCGATGGCCACAGCACCATCCGTCAGATAATGACCGCCCGCCAAGACCAATTTGATGCCGTGCAGCGCGATGTGGTGCTAAACATCAACGATCCGCGCCTTGCCCGTACGCTGCACCGCCACGGCTATGAGTTAGACAGCACGCCCGCGGCCGGCGCAGTCGTGCAACTGATGGATGTGGCCAACCTCTCGGCGGGTGGCGAAGCGGTAGATGTGAGCGCGGCCCTGCATCCCCATTGGCAACAACTGTGCATCACCCTAACGGCCCAAATGGGGTTGCGCTTGTGTGGTATAGATTT
>CAZLPC010000645.1:0-2014 GCA_964561305.1 uncultured Anaerolineae bacterium | reverse complement strand
CACCTCTTCATCACCGCTGGCCGCATACGCCTGTAACAACATCTGCAATTCGGTGCGCCGATCAACCATTGAGGCATACGCTGCATTCATCGCCGCTTGCGGATTGTTGGGCGCGGCTTCGGCGGCCTCGCGCAAGATGTCGTCCATGCAATCCACGACCCGATCATAAGCTGCCAAAAAGAGCTTTTTCTTGGTGCCAAACAGCTTAAACAAATAGGGCTGTGACACCCCTACCCGCGCACTAATCGCCTCGGTGGAGCTTCCGGCCAAGCCATTAAGGGCAAATTCTTGGATGGCGGCCTCAAGAATTTCTTCTCGTCGCTCGGCCGCGGATGATCGTTGGGTGGTTCGTTCCTCGCTCATAGTAGTGAGTATACACTAACTACTTACCTGCATCAAGTGCTGCTCATCATTTACACAGGCTTTTGCAAAGTTGCGGCGGGTTGAAGCCACGCCGCTAGCAAAATTAGCCTGTTTGAATAGTGGCAGTCGAGATGTATCTCGTCCCTACGAATCTCGCACGGACGCACCAGAAAGCGCCCTTATACCTCTGTTTCTACCTCTGTTTCTGCCGCTATCTCGGCGCAATCATCCGAAGTGGCGGACGGATTTTTGAGCGCGGTTTCTAGGCGCTTAAAATTGGCAGTGAGACGAGCTTCTAAGTGGCGTTTTAAGCTGGCACTTTTGACAGTATGCAACATAAAACCACGCACTGCGACCTCAGTTTCAAAAGAAATCCGCGTGCGGTCTCCGTTGCCATAAAAGTGATACATGGAGAGGCCATAGGGGCTTTTGAAGCCATATTGCTGGTCACGGATTAGATGGGTAACAGTGATAGGAACGCGGTCGTGTTGGGGCGGCCCAAAGACCATTGTACACTGGCTACCCACGCCCCACGCTTCTAAATTGTCGCCTTCTACGGCCACCAAATTGGCGTTCCATTGGAGTTCGTTGCACGGATTGGTGATGTAAGCAAACGCCACGTCAACGGGTTGATGAACGACGGTTTTGATGACGAGTTTCATGTGATTATCCTATCTAACTCATTTTGGACGCGCATTCGGCGCACAAGATATTGGCTATTGTACCGCAATATCGTAATTTTGTGTTGAGTTAGCTAAGAAACCCATGAACAGCGTGGCCAAAACAGGCCCTGCCATCAGTAGCACATCTTGGTGCGGGGTCTAAGGCGCTTGTTTATGATAGACAAAATTGATAATAATACGCAATTGTCCCAACATTAACTCGTCGCCATGATACACATCATAAGACTCATAGGGATTAAGCGGCGACCCATTCAGAAACGTACCGTTAGAACTCGCCAAGTCCATAATTTCTAGGCGCTGATCGGCAGTTGGGCGCAACGAGGCATGAATGCGGCTAACGCCCATGGCATAGCCTGCATATTCCGACAAATTGACCGGATACACCTCGCGCGGGACACCAATCGTATCCCCAAAACGCCCCAACACCACCTCGCTGCGCGGCGCGTCCACCATCACCTTATCGTCTCTAAACTGCAATAAAATGCTGGCCCCGGCAGGAAAATGGGTGATGTCGGTGGGCACAACGGGTTCGGGTGCGCTGTCTAGCTCTTCTTGTAAAAGGGCCCGAATGTTTAGCTTTTGTGTCACATGGGTTTGATCCAACTTCTCGGTTTCTACCCGCGACAAGAATTTAAGTAGCTTCTGGACAATGGCTTTTTTGGGCAACGCATCCGCCACAGCCACTTGAATACTGGGATGTAAGGGTGCGCCACAGTTGCCACAAATCATTGCGTTTTGGTGGTTAGTATATCGGCAAGTGCCACATTGCATGAGGTTGGCTCACTTCACAAATTCTGAATCTCAAGATTACCTATAAATTACCACAAACTTCACAATTTTTCCTTAATTCTTACAAAATCTAACAGAACTCAAACCCGCTTATTAAGATTGTGCCGCTTTCCCATCTATTTCTAACGCCAGTTTGCTATAGTAAGCATGTGCAGGATTGCCCCATCTATAAAAGAAAA
>CAZLPC010000644.1:0-2016 GCA_964561305.1 uncultured Anaerolineae bacterium | reverse complement strand
AAACAACAAATAACATATTGACAATCATCAATATATGGATTATAGTGAAACTATGGAAACTGTAGATTTGGTCTTGTTTGCAAAAGCTATCTCCGACGAAGCCCGCCAAGAGATGATGCGGCACTTGTGTTGCACATGGCTAAACGTCACCGAACTGAGCGAGAAGCTGGAAGGGCGCGTCAAGCAGCCCACCATCAGCCACCATTTGCGCCTGCTAGAAGATGCAGGTTTGGTCTATAGCCGCAAAGAAGGTTGCCAGCACTATTTCTCGGTCAATCAAGGTCGGCTGTCGATGTGTTGCGGTCAGATGGTGGTAAATTTTGCGCCAAGTTGCGAAATCACGTTAACCATGGCGGAATAGCTCCGCCAAAATTTTTTTAATTTTACATATTGATATTCATCAATATGTCATGATAGGAGAACACCACAATGTCCACTGCTCTTCCCGTTGCGATCGTTGGTGCTGGCCCGGTCGGCTTGGCCGCCGCCGCCCACCTCAAAGAGCGCAATCAGCCATTCGTCGTGCTAGAAGCCGGCCCCGCCGTCGCCGATAACATGCGCCGTTGGGGGCATGTCCGCATCTTTTCGCCGTGGCGTTATGTCATTGATAGTGCCGCCGACCGTCTCTTGTCTGCACAAGGGTGGATCTCCCCCGATCCAGAGCTTTTGCCCACCGGCCACAACATTATTGACGACTATCTGCACCCATTGGCAGACGTGCTTGCGCCAAACATCCGCACCAATGCGCGCGTTGTGAGCATCGCCCGCGTCGGCCTCGATAAAACCGTCACTGGTGACCGCGCCGAACGCCCATTTGTGGTGATGATCGATACCCCGACTGGACGCGAGCAATTGCTGGCCCGTGCGGTGATTGATGCCAGTGGAACCTATAGCACACCCAATCCCATCGGCGCAAATGGCTATCCTGCCTTTGGCGAAGAAGCCAACGCCGACGCGATCTATTACGGTATCCCTGATATTTTGGGCGCGGATCGGGCGCGTTATGCCGATCAGCGCGTGGCCGTGGTCGGCAGTGGACACAGTGCCTTTAACGCCCTGCTAGATTTGGTGAAGCTGCAAGAGCAGCACAGCCATACCCTGATCGTGTGGATCTTGCGGCGCGATTCGTTCGGGCAGATTTTTGGCGGCGGCGACAATGACGAGTTGCCCGCACGCGGCGCACTCGGCCAACGCCTCTATGCGGCCGTTCAATCAGGTGGCATTCAGGTGCAATTGGGCTTCTCTATCACCGAGGTTCAGCGCGGCCCAGATGGCATCGTCTTGCACAGTCTCACCGACAGCACGCCTGTCGTCGATCAGATCATCGCCACGACGGGCCTACGCCCCAACATCGCCATGCTGCGCGAGTTGCGCGTCGAACTCGATCCGATTCTCGAAGCGCCGCCAACCCTTGCCCCGCTGATCGATCCCAACGTCCATAGCTGCGGTACGGTTCCGCCACATGGGGCCGAACAATTGGGCCACCCCGAACCCGATTTTTACATTATCGGCATGAAGAGCTATGGCCGCGCCCCCACGTTCTTGATGCTGACGGGGTATGAGCAAGCGCGTTCTGTTGCCGCCGCCCTCGCTGGCGATTGGGAAGCCGCCCGCCGCGTAGACTTAACCTTACCAGATTCGGGCGTGTGCTGCACCGATGGTGCTGATGGTGGCGCGCCCTGTTGTGGTACACCAGCAGCTAAACAAAGCAGCTTCATCACGCTGGAAGCCGTTGGTACAATCGTAGGCGAAAAATGGCCAATCGAAGCTGAACGGAAGCCATCCGTCAGCGCTGGATGCTGCTAAGTAACACTACAGAGATGGTCTCGATGATGCGTAAGCAACCGATCTATTATGGCTGGTATATCGTACTAGCCCTTGCCGTCACCGAGACCATCTCTTGGGGTATCATCCATTATGCCTTCTCGGTTTTCATTGCCCCGATAGAAGCCGATTTGGGCTGGACCCGCGCCCAACTAACGGGCGGATTTTCGCTCTCGCTGTTGACGATGGGCA
>CAZLPC010000643.1:0-2024 GCA_964561305.1 uncultured Anaerolineae bacterium | reverse complement strand
GCCCGCCCGCCGAAATTACCCTCAAAAATGGCACAAACGCCCTACATTTTAGCTCTTATAACGACGCAACGGGCCTAGAGTGGCGCTCTTATGTGTGGGTACAAAATGGCGTAGGCCTCATCATAGACACCTTTAGCAGCGATCATGCGCTATTTGAGCCGACCTTTGACGCGATCCTAGACTCGGTGCGCGTAGAAGCCGAGTTGCAAAGCGTCTTGCCGCCATTATCACAATTGGGTGAAGGCACTTTTAAAGATGGGCGCGTGGGCATTGTGGCGTATCCCGCTGGGTGGTCGTTTAGGGGTGATCATGCCGCGCTGGGCGGCCAAGTGGCGGTGTCTAACGAGGCCATTTATGCCGTTAGCGACAGCTTTGAAGGGCTGCGTTTTCATCTGCCAGATGACCCCGCCACCTATGGCGGCGCGGTGCTGGTGCTACGCAGCGGCCCATTAGAGAGCATGGGCATGGCCGACACAACCCTAGCGGGCCTGAGCAGCACGCCCGTGCTAGACCCCGCTGACGGCCACTTTTTGCCCCTGCCAACCGATAACCCCCTGATCATAGCGGCCTATTATCGGCGGGCCCTGCTCTATGAAAACCTGTTTGAAATTCACTATGTGGTGGCCTTCAGCGATGCCGACGGCACGCTTTACGGTGCAGTAGGGGTGGGCATGGCCAACGATGATGTGGCGGTGTCTAAGGCCATATTTGATGCCATGATCAACAGCCTTGCCTTTGGCGATGGCTTTTTGCCCACCCCAGAAGCCTAAACCATCCCGCCATCTTGATAGCAGATCGGCATAGGCATGATAAAAGGGCGGGCCGACCAGACTACGCGGCCCGCCATAGGTTGTTATTGTGCTTGCGTCAGTTGCGTCATGGCCATCATCAGCATCGTACTGGCATCAAACAATAGCCCACCAATGGGGTCTTTCCCGATTGCTTCCATTGGCCCTTGCCCAAAATGCAGGCCGCTAGGGGTGAGGATGTTCAGGCGGGTGTGGCCAATTGGGGGCACGCCGGGTCGTGCGTCTTCCCATGGCCCAATCATTAACGCGACCCCCTGCGCCATGGTCAACACCAGATCAATATCCGCATCCAGTCGATCATCGGGGCGATCCCAGATGATTGCACTGCCCGCAAAGTTGATATAACGCGCCGAGTGATCGGCATACGCCGCCAAAATATCCGTCCCCTCTGGCATCCCGACCTCAATCACCACACCATACACCGTCTTGGCGATGTCGGGGCTGGGCTGCACACCCAAGCTGCGCAAAACGCTCCATGCTTGCAAATAATGGCGCGGCTCTAAATCTTTCATGCCCACCACGCCTTGCATCATGGTGATGGCTGGCTTGGCTTGGCCACGTTGCAGGGCCTGATGGGCCGCCACAAAGCTGGGCCATGGCTTGCTTGCCGATCCATTGCCTTGCCAGTGTTCTAGCGGCAGATCGCCGAACAAGGTGTCGCGCAACTCATAGCCTTCGGGGCCGCTATTTTTGTTACTATCATCGTTACTATTTGATTTTTTGCGAAACAGTCCCATTGTGTTCTGCTTCCTTTTTGGGGTCGATTTGGATAGAGGCTTGATGCTGAATACTGGAAGCAGTGTACGGCCGTTTTAAACCGCGCGCGAACGGCGACGACAGACGTTGCTGTCGTCTTTGCCTGCGATGGGCGTGCAACGCGGCACGCCCATCTTGCCAAAAAAGTCTAGGCCTCGGCGGTGGCGGTGGTCGGCGTGGGGGGCTTGGTTTCGGGCATTCGCGTCTCTAGTTCGCGCACGGCCGGCCGTAACAGGATGATCGCCATCGCAATCGCCATCAATGTGCCATTTAAGACGAGCATTAAGCGCATCCCGGCCCCGTTGGCATCGCCCACTAGCCATACCACGCTGTCCCATGCGGCCGTGCCGACAGCGGGCTCGAATACGCTGTCGGCAAGCGGCCCCGCCAACAACGCCGCAATCGGCTGAATGAGCATCGACATTTGAAACAGCGCCGCCATCACCCGCCCTTGGATGT
>CAZLPC010000642.1:0-2024 GCA_964561305.1 uncultured Anaerolineae bacterium | reverse complement strand
GTAATTGGCCCCACCCTTAAACTGCATCAATGTGGTTTGCCCAAAACCATGGCCCTAGAACTCTATCGCCCATTTGTGATTGGGCGCTTGGTGGCTGATAATTATGCCAGCAATGTAAAGGGAGCCAAACGATATATCGAACGCGAACGCCCCGAAGTGTGGGAAGTGTTGGAAGAGGTGATTAAAGATCGCCCAGTGTTGCTAAACCGCGCCCCAACCTTGCACCGCTTGGGCATTCAAGCATTTGAGCCGCTTTTGGTCGAAGGCAAGGCTATCCAAATTCATCCTTTGGTTTGCACCGCTTTTAATGCCGACTTTGACGGCGATCAAATGGCGATGCACGTACCCCTTAGCCAAAAAGCTGTGCGCGAAGCTCGCGACCTAATGCTTAGTTCGCGCAACCTATTGAAGCCCGCCGATGGTTCGCCCATTGTGGGACCAAACAAAGATATGGTGCTAGGCATTTACTTCTTGACGATGGATGTCACCGCTGAAATCGTCTGCCGCGAGGGTGATGAAGAACGGTATCGCTCATGGACGAATGTTGAAAACGCTGGTCTACGAATCGGTGTAGCCGACAATACCTCTGGCGCGTATCAGGCCAAAGCACGCGAACTCGATATGGGCAATACCATTGTGTTGTATAAAGATGTAGTGGATGAAGCGGGGCGTACCGTTAAAAATGAAGATGCTGTCACATTACTCTTCCAAGCTTTGCTAGACGGCGAAGTAGATGTGATTCTCTTTAATGCCCACGATACCCAACAAATGGTCAAGAAACATAAGCTACCATTGCTTATCAGCAATCTACACGAGCGCCGTCTTGTCACCAATCTTGATGAGGTCGAAAGCCTCTATCAACTTGGCATTGTTGACTTGCACACGCCTATTTTGCTGGGTAACTATCATAACGACCAGCATAAACATAGTGGCGAAAAACCAATCGCCTGTACCGTTGGCCGCGCCATTTTCAATCGCTCTATTCCAGAGAGCTTGCGCTTCCAACAAGGCATTTTTGCCCGCAAAGAAATCACCAACTTGGTCGCCACAATCTACCAAAAACTAGGGGTAGAAGCTACCACCGAGTTTGTAGATGTGATCAAAGACTTGGGCTTTAAATATGCCACTGTATCGGGCACAACCATCTCCATTTATGACATCACAATCCCTGAAGAACGTAGCGGCATTTTGGCTAGTGCCGAATTTACCGTTGCCGAAGCCGAAAAGCAGTTTCGACGTGGGTTATTAACCGAAGAAGAACGCTATCAAATCACAATTGATAGCTGGAACAACGCCAAAGAACATCTGCAAAATGTGATTCGGAACACCATGGATCCCTTTGGCCCCATCGCAATTATGGCGATGTCTGGCGCTACTAAAGGTGGTTTTGGCCCCATCACTCAAATTGCAGGTATGCGTGGTCTTATGGCCGACCCATCGGGTCGTATTATTGACTTACCGATTCGTAGCCATTTCCGCATGGGTCTCACTGCACTCGAATACTTCATTAGCACACACGGCGCACGCAAAGGCCAAGCCGATACCGCACTGCGGACGGCTGACGCAGGATATATGACTCGTCGGTTGGTAGACGTAGCCCAAGACGTGATTGTTAACCGTACCGATTGCGGCACACACACGGGCATCTGGATTTTGAACCCCGCACACCCCAACAATGTCAACAATCCAGAAGTAGACATTGCGGGCCAAAACTTGCAAGAACGCATTATTGGACGTGCAGCCGCACGCCCCATCTTTGATCCTGATACGGGCGAACTCATTGTAGACCGTAACGGCATGATTGATGAGCATGTGTCGAATGCAATTACAAAAGTCAACCTCGAAAAAGTGTATGTTCGCAGCCCAATGACCTGCGCTCTCATTCATGGTATCTGTGCATTGTGCTATGGGCGCGACTTGGGTCGTGGTGAACTGGTTAACATTGGTGAGGCTGTGGGCATCGTTGCTGCACAATCTATCGGTGAGCCGGGTACACAACTGACCTTGCGTACTTTCCATCAAGG
>CAZLPC010000641.1:0-2028 GCA_964561305.1 uncultured Anaerolineae bacterium | reverse complement strand
CGTCGGCCACCGTTGATGATACGTTTGCTAAAATTGATGTTGACAGTGGGCGCGGCCTTCTTGTTTTTGACCATTACAGGTGGCATTGCTTTCGCTACTGTGGGCCGTCCGATGCTAGATGATTGGTATTTGGGCCAAAAGCCATTTGAGCAAGAAGTGTGGTGCAATCGGTTTGAGACCTATCTGCAAACGTCGTATTTATGCGATTTGCGTGATGAAGCGTCGCGCCCTGATAATCCCTTTGTGCCCACGTTGGTCCCCGATGCAGACGGCATTCGTCCTGAAGATTTATTGCTGACTCCGTTTTTTGAGACCGAGAGCAGTTCAGGCATAGCCGACACGGCTTCTACACCTGTTGCGCAAGCTGCACCAATAGAAACAGCATTGCCAACCTTGGCCCCCACCGCCACCTTGGCCCCCACGAATGCGCCTTTACCAACGATTGCACTGCCACCAGCTGCGGCAAAGCTAGATCTCAGCCGTATTACGCCAGAATATCAGGGCTGGAACAACTGTGGCCCCACAACATTAACCATGGGCCTCACCTACTTTGGCTATCGAGACAATCAACAGCCAGCGGCCTTGTTCTTAAAACCTCACCGCGAAGATAAAAACGTTAGCCCGTGGCAAATGGTACGTTATGTTAACGAGCGCACCACCAATACAGATGTGCGTGCCTTATATCGTATTGGAGGCACGGTTCAGCTATTAAAGCAACTGTTGGCCGCGGGTTTTCCGGTTATCATCGAAAAGGGCTATGAGCCAGAGGGCTATGATTGGATGGGCCACTACTTGCTGGTAGTGGGCTATGATGACACCCAAGGCATTTTTTACACCTTCGACAGCTTTCTTGGCTCTAATAGTGGGCAGGGGCGGCGCGAAACCTATGACTATACTGCCAACTATTGGAAGCACTTTAATAACACATTTATTGTGTTGTATAGTTCGGCCCAAGAGAGCGATTTATATACCCTGCTGGGCGCTTATGCCGATGAGTTGGGGGCGGTGCAGATTGCCCTAGAAACTGCCCGCAACCAAGCTAGCCTTAACCCCAACGATAATTGGGCATGGTTTAATCTTGGGGATGCGTATGCGCGACTAGGTTTGTATCAAGAGGCGGCCTCTGCCTTCGAGCAGGCGTTTAATTTGCAAATGCCATGGCGCACACTTTGGTATTTGTTCACACCCTTCGAGACCTACTATAACCTTGGCCGCTATACCGATGTGATTCGTTTGGCTGATAATTTGGATCGCACCTCAGAGAACTATGTTGAAGAAGCGTGGTACTATCGCGGCTTGGCTTATGCCGCACAGGGTAACTTCGCCAATGCAACGACACAATTTCAGCGTGTGTTGAACTTTAACCCGAACTTCACACCTGCAACCGAAGCCCTTGCCCAAGTGCAAAACGGGTCATTTGTTGCACCAGCCAGTTAAGGATGACGCATGACTGAACAAGAACAACACGATTTGTTGCCGCAAGGCGATGATGTTTCTGCTGATGTTGAGGCGTTTCGTACCAGCCTTAGTACCACAACTGTTGAAATATCGCCCAATAAGCAGCTAACACCACGCCCCAAACAACGGCGAGTTGCCATTGAAGAACCCCCGCTAAAGAGCGATACGCTCTTTAGCCTGATGTTTGGGGCGGCGATGAGCGTTTTTGCGGGGACAGGAGCGTTTGCGGTGGTGGCCGGTATTGTATTGGCAATTATTGTACCCCCATGGTATCGCAGCCTAGAGCCGCGCTATCAGGTGATATGGTGTAATCGTATTTCGGTATTGTGCGATTTAAAAGCCGAGCGTGAAACTGACGATATTTATGCACTAGAGGCGGATGAGGCCGCGATTGCCCAAACGGCCAGCGCACTTTTGTCTACCCCCACTGCTACCCCCACCGAAACAGCGCTGCCAACCAACACTCCCACTACTGTACCTATCGCGGTGGTAGCCCAAGAGACCACCCCGACGCTTGAACCAACTTTCACACCGACATCGGGGCCGGTGAGCCGCAGAAAGACATCCTCG
>CAZLPC010000640.1:0-2028 GCA_964561305.1 uncultured Anaerolineae bacterium | reverse complement strand
GGATGGACGGCTTGCACCATAAGATTGAGTTCTTCATGTAGTTCGCGCTCGACACCAAGTTGTGGCATTTCACCACGTTCGACCCATCCACCGGGCAAACCCCATGGGAAATCACGATGAAAGAGATGCTCAACTAATAATACACGCCCAGCCTCGTCAAACAGCACACCCACTGCACCAACAGTAAAACGCCCTAGAAATAAGCGGTAAAGGCTATAAAGTGGCATGGCCAGCGCTGGTAAGCGCCGTAGCACTTTGCCAACCAGCCACAAGACGCGATCTTTCAACACACAGATACTCCACAACTCAATTTTTATGTGGCCAGTGTACCGAATGTGACCCCGAATTTCTATGCCGTTTGTAATACGCTATTCTGTCATCGGCGCGGTATCTTTGGCTTGCAAAATAGGTTGGCGTACAGGGAGCGCAAACAAGAATGTATTAGCGCCTTGTGGGTGCTTACTAGAAAGCCAGATGCGCCCGCCATGTGCTTCAATCAATGCCTTGGTGATAGACATACCCACGCCCGTATCGCCTAACCCTTCGATCAGCGGATTTTCGGCACGATAAAGGCGGGTGAACACGCGGGTTTCATCTTCTGGACGAATGCCGCCGCCCTGATCTTGAATGGCCACCAATACCACATCGTTTAGTGTGTGGGGGTGGGGGCCGGGTATAATGACTTGATCGGTATATTCAGCGCTAATTTTTACTGTGCCATCGGTCGGCGACACTACATAGGCGTTTTGTATCAGGTGATTGATGATTTGGCGCAAGGCCTCTTCGTCGGCTTGCAGATAAAGGTTGTCATCCGATAGATCAAGGTCAATCACAATGCCCTTTTCGCCAAACCGATAGCGAATGGAGGCAATGGCATCGTCTATAAAATCAACCAAGTTCACCTTTTTGGGTTCTAGGCGCATTCCGCCACGATCCAAAATAGCAACTTGTACCAACTCCTCCACTAAATAAGCCAAGCGATCTACGTTGGCTTTTACACGGGTGAGTAACTTGCGTTGCAACGCTCCCAAAATACCCACCGACTCGCCCAAGACTGTATCCGTATAGCCCATAATTACTGATAAGGGACTACGGAGTTCTTGTGCCAACGATACAATGACATCCATATCAATCGGCAAGTCACTTTGCTTCGTTGTATAAGCTGGTTTTTGGCTTTCTTGTCGGCGTTCTAGGTCGCTGATGTGTTGGGTGGCTTTGGCGAGGCGTGCTTCAAGATCAGTGCGAGCTTGGTTTAATTCTTCGATCATTTGTTGCAGGGGTGCAAGGCCAGCATCGTTAAGATTGTTTAGGCGGTCGCGGTTGCCTTCTACCCGCGCCAAAAGGGCCTGATACTCGTGCTGAATGCGCTCGTTATCTGCCCGCAACACATTACGCTCGCTAATGAGATCTTGTTGTGCTGAGGTTGCCTCTGACAAAGCCGCAAGCGCCGCTTCTTTTTCTTGCTGAAGGGTATTTTGTTGTTCTAAAAAGGCATCGCGCTCGGTTTGCCATTCTTTGGCGGTGTTGCTTAGGTTGTCACGCTGCGAACTTAGATGATTACGCTGCTTTAACAACACTTCTCGATCTTCGGCAAGGCGAGCAAGTTGGGCTTCTAGGGCTTGAATGCGCGAGGTGCGCTCTTGCTCCTGTTCAATAGCGACTTCAATGCTTTTTCGCTCGTTCAATAGCATTTCACGATCGTGGGCGGCGCGTTGAGCTTGGTTTTTGTAATAGTCGCGCTCTTCTTTGAGCTTGGCAATTTGATCCATCAGGCCTTGAAAATCACCTTGTAGGCCCATGGCACTCAGTTGAGTTTGGGTGTCTTCTAGCTGGGCCTGTATTTGCTCGCGATTAGCTGATAGCTGAGAGCGATCTTCTACGAGGGTGTCTAATAGTTGTTGGACACGCTGGTTAACATTATCATCGGTTCTTAACCCGGTCAGTTGTTGGGCCAGCCGATCCCGTTGGTAGCGCAATGTACTAAGTTCTTCTTGTAGCTGGGCATTCATGGCCCGATAGGCCGCTACT
>CAZLPC010000639.1:0-2047 GCA_964561305.1 uncultured Anaerolineae bacterium | reverse complement strand
CGACTCAACCCAGAAGAGTGTGTTGATCGAATCGGACTATGGGGCAACATGGCTTTATGAAACTGATGGTGATGAGACCATTCAGATTTTGGCGCGCAGCGAGTTTTTCGACACTGTGCTAACGGTCTTTGGCCCCAATGGCGATATGGTGGCCACCGATGATGACAGCGCCGCTGACTTTCAAGCCGCGTTCATAGAATTAAGCCTAGATGTGGCTGGCACTTATCAAATTGTGGTCAGCAGCTTTGGCGACAATGTGGGCCTTTACGAGTTGCGGATACTATCTAGCGCAGAATAGGTACTGAATTGAAGATTACTTTTGAGAAGGTATATTCTCATAAGTAATCTTTGCTCCAATAATACGGCTTATTTTCAGATGCTTTATGGTTGCTGCTTTTAAATTGACGTAAAAAGCAGGTGGAAAACCACCCGCATCTAAAGGTAATAACTTGTTTTATTTTGTTTTCAATTGATTATGCCGCACCCGATGCAATCAGCAGGTGTCAAACATAACCAACGAGTTGTGCTTTTTGTCACAACTCATCTGAGGCCTGTTAGCCTCTCCCTAATAAAAGCCTATGAGTGCGCCAGAAAAATCTACTGTTGCACCACGCATATACTACGCAAATGCTACGCTTGCTAATAGCACTGTTTTTGTGCTAACAAATGCGCTATACTTTCGTCGAAAGCAGCGATACACTACACTAAATTTTACTGTTGTGTCTTAAACTGAAAAAGGGATTACACCCCATGAAGCCAAAACTTTCTACCTTACTCGCATTGTCGTTATCGCTGGTAGTGTTATTCTCTATTGCCCCTGCTTTTGCCCAAGACGACGGCCAAGAAAGTACCACCCCCCTGTTGGGTGCAACCCGCACCGAGCAAGCCATGGCCCACCTAAGCAACTTTTTAGAGCTAGAGACCGCCATCACTATCCAACGCATAGACGATAGTGATGAAAATATTCCATACGTGACCTATAGCTTTACACCCGTGACCTATCTCACGTCGGCTATGGGTTGTCCAGCAGCAGGTGTTAGCTATGACACCCGCGAAGTGCCGGCCTATCGTATTTTGATTACGGTGCGCGGCTTTGGCACCTATGATTATCGGGTGGATTCAGCCGGACGTGCCGTTATTTTGTGTGGACGTGGCGGCCCCAACCAAACCAGCATTGGGCTAGACTTGGCCAACAGCAACGCGCTGGGCTTTGCCCGCGTCCGCACGGGATCGGCGGCGGGCCTTGTTGGCGGCCTCGCACGGGTGGATCAAGCGCTACGCCATGTTAGTGGTGTTCTCAATTTACGGAACACCCTCACCCTAGAGCGCGTGACAGCAAACGATCCTTTTATTGCCATTGCTCGCTATGCGTGGCTACCCATCTATTACGTTCCGCCTACATCCAACGCGGTCTGCCTAACCCCACTTGATGCCAACACTTACAATCCGGCGGCGGTTTTTGGCTATCAGGTTACGCTAACGGTCAACAACCGCAATTATGTATATCAATTTAACCAAGACGGCTCGCTGCTTATTTTGTGCGTGAATGGCCGTCCATCATCTAGCAGCATTTTTCCCCCTACCTCGTAGTAATTGAGTAAGATGACATTCATTAAAAGCCAGTCTGCTTTTGCAACTGGCTTTTTACTTTAAGGCATTTAAAAGCGATTAAATATCGGCATTTTCTATAGACAACAAGGCCTGCTTGCGATGGGGCCCCCACCGATACCCACTTAAATCACCGTTTTGGCGCACAACCCGATGGCACGGTATAATAATTGCGACAGGGTTGTGGCCTATCGCTTGGGCGACGGCGCGTGCGGCGCTGGGTTGCCCAATAAGCTGGGCCACCTCTTGATAAGACAGTGTGTCCCCATAAGGAATCGTCCGCAGCGCCTCCCACACCTTGCGCTGAAAACTGGTCGCTTGAATGTCGAGGGGTAGTTGTAGTACCTGTAGCTGTCCATCAATATAACCTATCAATTGGCTGGTGAATGCACCCAAGCCTTCCGCGTCATAGCGCAGGTCAGCACGCGGAAACTCGCGG
>CAZLPC010000638.1:0-2049 GCA_964561305.1 uncultured Anaerolineae bacterium | reverse complement strand
CCGTCATAGTGTTCGTGCTTCTACTATACTTTCGATAAAATATGGGTTGAATACTGTGATCACTGACTCAATTTTAACCTAACCGTTAACACAACGCCAAAGCAAACGGCATAGGATCTCATCTCTGCCATTTGTCTTGATTAGTGAGTCATCAACTGTTTGTTTACTATAATGGGCCAAAAGCCCCTAGATTTATCTGTGAGGATGTAAAGCGAAAAACGTGCTAGGCTAGCATCCCGATTATAGCGCCGTCAAAATTTCCTCTGCTGCACCAGCGCGCTCTAACAAGCCACAGTCGGCAAGGCGCGAGATCAGATCGATCCAATGCTCGCGGCGTGCATCAGCAGCCAGCATAGGCTTCAGAATGGCCAACGCATTATCGAGATCGGCGTGGGTATCGGCGAGTGTCAGGGCTTGCCAATAGGCCAATTCTTCAAGTTCGGGGGCGGTGGCGCGGGCTTGGACCCACAGCTTAAGGGCTTCTTCTTTATTTTGAGCGGCTAGGGCTGCATACCCTTGCTTGTCAATGTGTTGAGCATGGCGCAAACGCACCAAACGCCCCAGTTCTTCAATGGGGTTGCTATGCTCATCCACGCGCAAATCGTAAGCTGCGTCCCAAATGGGCGCGGCAACATCCCCAGAAACCACTTTCAAAGCCGCCGATTGTGTGCCGCGAATGTCCCCATCTTCGGCTTGGGCCGCTATCATGGCCGCCATCATACGTTGGGCCAAATCGCCACTGGCTGCTTCAAAAGCCGCCGCCATCGCAGCAATCACAGTTGGGCGTGTCATCATATTCGCTTGCACGCTATAGGTTTCGCCAATATGATGGCCGGCCTCACGGATACAACCTGCGCCTGTCCATGCGGCGGCTTGGCCTTTAGCATCAATAACCGCTACTTGGCGCTGATGCGCGTTTTCATCAGCAGCCACCAGCCCTTCAATGATGCGATTGGGCGCAATCCCTTCGCGCAACATATTTAATCCCAGCGGCCCAAAACTTAAATTTGCCAGCGATTGGGTGGCAACTGCGCCGCGCCCCGCCTCTAACCACAATACCACACGCCCCACACTCATCTGGTGAGTTTGCACCGCCGCGCCAATTTGCCCTGTTAATGGATCGTGCGCGACAATGCTGTAGGTTGAAAACAATTGTGCCCACTTGGCCATTGCTTAGCATCCTTGATTATTTAGATTGCTCAATAAAATCACGATAAAAATAAGCACTGCGCTTAAAGGTACGCTGTTGGGTCTTAAAATCTACATGAATCAGACCAAAGCGCCGACTATAGCCAAAGCGCCACTCAAAATTATCAAACAGACTCCACGCAAAATAGCCGCGCACATCTACACCGGCCTCAATCGCCCGATGCAGTGCATCTAGGTGCGCTTCATAATATGCTACCCGTTGTGGGTCTTCTACCATACCATTAACTGGGGCGTGATCTGGGTATGCTGCACCGTTTTCGCTGATGAGAATCGGTGGTGCTTGATAGGTCTTTAAGCGCAACAATAATTTGTATAATCCATCGGGATAGACCTCCCAACCCATTTCTGTCGTTGGCAAACGCTGGCCAGAATGTTGGCCCATCATTGTCCGTGTATAATAATTTAAACCAAAGAAATCGAGGGGAACAGCAACTTGTTGCATCTCCTCTAGTTCAAGTCCTTCTAAGGTCATCCCTAGATGCTCGACCGCTTCTTGTGGATAAATACCTTTTAACACCGGATCCATAAACCAACGGTTTTTAAGCGCGTCTTCTAAAACGGCTTCCTCTTCGTGCGATTCATCGGCAGGCTCTACATAGTTTTGATTAAGAACAATCCCCATTTGTGCATTGGGGGCATTTTCGCGCAAGATCGGGATGGCATAAGCGTGGGATAACAACAAGTGATGTGCGACTTGATAAGCAATTTTAGGGTTTTGAATGCCGGGCGCGTGTAGGCCTTGTAAATGACCCCGATAGGCAATGACTTCTAGCTCATTAAAAGTCGCATACCACCCAATGCGATCCCCTAAGCGGCGGCTAACCACCTCGGCATAATCGC
>CAZLPC010000637.1:0-2053 GCA_964561305.1 uncultured Anaerolineae bacterium | reverse complement strand
ATTGATATGTCCGAATATATGGAAGAAAACACTGTTAGCCGTTTGTTGGGGGCCCCGCCCGGTTATGTGGGCTATGAAGGTGGCGGCCAGCTAACCGATCGTGTCCGCGAACAGCCCTATATTGTGGTGTTGTTTGATGAGGTGGAAAAAGCCCACCAGCGCATCTTAGATATTTTGCTACAGGTGCTAGAAGAAGGGCGCTTGACCGACTCTCAGGGGCGCACAGCCAATTTTAGCGACGCGGTGGTTATCTTAACCAGCAATATTGGGGCCACTCACCTGCAAACCCCCATTCTTGACGAAGATATTCGTCAAAAAGTGACTGCCGAGGTTCGCAAACACTTTCGCCCTGAGTTTCTCAATCGGCTAGATGACATTGTGATCTTCCACCCACTAAACCGCGAACATCTAGGTGATATTTTGCGGCTGATGTTGCATAAAGAGATATTGCTGGGGGCATCGCGGGGGCTAAACATGACTTTTACCCCTGCCGCCGAAACATGGCTTCTAAGTCAAAACAACGATCCAAGCTATGGGGCCCGTCCCCTGCGCCGTATTATTCAACGCTTTGTGCGCGAACCCCTCGCCGATATGCTTATTAATCGCTCGGTCGAGCCAGATACGCTGATCACGATTGATTCAGACGGCGGGCAACTGCTCTTTAACTAGGCGCGGTCTTGCAAAAATTGAAGAATGAACGGGTTGGTTTGGCGCTCGTGGCCGATGGTGGTGTGGGGCCCATGTCCCACATAAAGCGCATAGTCATCTCCGATAGGCAAAATCTTGTTTAAGATGCTGTCTACCAAGTCATTATGCACACTTCCGGGAAAGTCGGTGCGCCCGATGTCGCCAGCAAATAGACAATCACCGCTAAACACAACTTTCTCGCTATGCAAAATAAAAATGACATGCCCCGGCGAGTGGCCGGGTGTAAATACGGTCTCTAGTCGAATTGCACCTACTTCAATAATATCGCCTTCGTGCAGCAATATATCGTGGGTGGCCGCCTGAGGCACGCGCATCCCGAACATAAGCGCAATTTGTTGGGTGTGTTCTAGTTGCCCTATATCATTGGAATGCACGCGCAATGGTGCGCCAGTGGCTTCCTTAACGGGTTTGCTAGCCAAAACATGATCGAAGTGGGCATGTGTCAGCAATATTTCGCGCACAACATAGCCCTCTACAGCCGCTAGGATGGTGGGGGCGCTATCGGCGGGGTCAATAATAATGGCTTGTTTGCTGTCTTCATCGCGCAGCACAAAGCAGTTGGTAGATAAGCGTCCCAACGACAATGACTGAATGCTAATGCTCACTGGGTAGCCTCCTGTGAAAGGGTAGGACGATTGAGTTTTGGCACTACATCGTCAATGGGTGGACTTTTTGCAGGCAGCAAAAACACCAAAATTGCGCCCAACATGGGCAACAACATAGCGACTTGTAGTGTTTCGCGCAGGCCAATAGCATCGGCCAATATCCCCGCGACAAATGTGCCGCCAGCATTGGCAACAAAGCCCCACCCGAAGGCCAAGCCGCTAGCGCCACTTGCACCGCCGGGCAACACTTCTTGGCCAATCATCAATAGGATCGGCCATTGAGCGCCGATTGTCAAGCCGAATGGTACACTTAACACAAACACCCATAGCCCGTCGGCGGACAACAAAATCCATCCTAGCGGTGCAATTAGAAATAGGCTAACCGACACAATGGGTAAGCGCGGCAACCGATCTGACAGTGATGTGGCGATGAAGCCGCCCAAAGCCGAGCAAAATAGCAAGGCAAAGGTGGCCGCACCAGCAAAATCTAAATTGCTGCCCTGATCGGTGTAGTATTTGGGCAAGAAGGTGCTGAGGGCTTGATAGATAATGCCCCGCAACAATACCACAATTAAATAAACTGCGATGAGTATGGTCGTGGTCTGATACCATTTGAGATGATGCATTGTGGTCGTAGGGGTGGATTTTGGCTTGGGTTTGGGTTGGGCGTTATTAAGCGTGTTTCGTAAGTTCATCTGCAATTGCCAAAAGATAGCTGGCACAAGAATGAACTTACGAAA
>CAZLPC010000636.1:0-2054 GCA_964561305.1 uncultured Anaerolineae bacterium | reverse complement strand
GTGGAACCCGAGAGGTATGATACAAAATTTCATCTAGCCCAACTTTAATTGTCGGTAGATAACGATGTACCAAACCATGCACCAACACATTATGCACCCACCATGCACTATCATGATCAGGATGGGTAGACAAAATCTGAATACCTTTTATAGCCTCATATAGCCCTATATCAACGCCTTGAGTGGCAAAACTAGGGCGCAAAAGCGGATCGCGCAGTTCTATCTCGACCACGCAATCCTTGTTTTCTTCGTGGATAATACGCAGCCAACCCGCTACAACGTCATAGAGGCGTTTGGCCCGCCAGCTAAAATAGGGCTGAGACCGCCTAGCATTACGCCACCGAAACGGCATATATTGAGCATCACTATCGGCTAAATAAGCAGCTTGGGTGTCAGCATCCAAGCTACCTATTGTCCCGACTGTTAATCCACCGATGGTGTAGCCATCTGATCCCATACTCAGTTCACGCAGTACAATCCCGTCTACGCCAAATTTAAGCGCGGTTTCAATGCGCTTTTGCACTTCTTCTATCCATAGAGGATGATTGATGATGGTATAAAACCGTTTTGCTCCGGCAGGCAAAAGCTGATGATGTACATCGCGGGCATACCACGTCTGCTGGGCATAACTGCCCACTGCAAAAGCGCTAGCAACCCGTATGCCAGCACTTACTTTGATGTTATGCTCATGAAAATAGTGCACTGCCGATTCAAAAAAGGCTTCGTCGGTTGCTGTTTGGTCGGGTGGAAAACCATCAAAAAAATCGATATAGACCCAATTAAAACCCATTTCGGCCACTTGGGCTGCACCTTCTAGCCCCAAGCTGCGCTCTATGGCCGGCTGATCTATTGTTGCCGACACAGGCAACACATCTAAGATACGCTGTAGTCTACGTAAATCAGCGATGTAAATTGAACGACGATTGAGATTTGGGGGTTGGTTAGTCACACCAGCAACTTTTAGCCTTCATAAAAGGTTTACGTTCTATGGGGCGTAGATTACAATATGTACAGGAAGTAGACAAGTGCTACCTTAACAAAGGATAAGACAAGATGACTCAAACAGTAGACGAACGGATAGCGGCCATCAAGGCCCAACGTCTGATTAAAGCCCAACATCACCTATCGCAATATGCACCCATTTGGCTGATAGATGAAAAACTGATTCTTGAAGAAGACGCTATTCAATTTAATGTGGTGTTTTTCCATCCCAGCTATAATTGGGTCAGTCGGCGTTATCGCTATGATGCTTTTACCGACACCCTCTATCAAAAGGGGCAAATTTCATTAGATGAAGATGAGGCCCTAGCGATTCAAAACCAAGCACCTTTTATCTCAGCCTCAACCCTAAATACTATAAACTCCTATGGTGGCTAGTCCGGGCAACATTGCAAGTGCGAGGGCTTGGCTTGGGCCAGTAGGTCGTTAAAAACAACTAATAGCTGCTGCACAATTGTGGGCCAACTATAGGCTAGCGCGGCCTCGCGGGCTTGTTGGCCCAGCAGCAAGCGTTGTTGGGGGTCATTCAAAAGCAAATGAATCGCTTGGGCCAGCGCCGCAGGATCACGTACCGGAACGTGCATACCTGTTTGCTCATCTTCAATCAAAAATGCCAACCCACCCACCTGCGACGCGATAACAGGTGTGCCACACGCCATCGCTTCTAGGGCGACCATTCCAAAGCTCTCATAGTCCGAGGGCATAATCAAGGCTTCGGCAGCATTATAATAGTCGGGCAGGTCTTCGTGGCTGCGGGCCCCTACAAATTGAATACCATCCCCTAGGCCCAACTCTGTACAACGCTCGCGCAAGCGTTTAACCTCAGGTTCACCCATGTCACCCCCCACGATGTGCAAGGTTATTTTTTGCAGATCAGCAGGGTGTTCTTCTGATAATAAAGCTAGGGCTTCTAGAATGGTGTCAATACCTTTCAATGGCTCTATGCGCCCCACAAACAATAACAGTTGGCGGCCTGCAGGCACGCCAATAAGTTGGCGGGCGGTCTGATGATCTTGAGGGCGAAAGTGGGTTAGATCTACACCGGGGGGCACAAC
>CAZLPC010000635.1:0-2057 GCA_964561305.1 uncultured Anaerolineae bacterium | reverse complement strand
GTTGGGTAGTGTTGCGAAACAACCCCACTAAGGCCTCGGTGGCCAGTTGATCCCATAAGTCGCCTAATTTTTGGGCGACCTCAATTAAAATCGCTGCATCATGGCTGCTAGCCAAGCGTTGGATCAATTCCTCGCGAGTTTTGTCTTTGGCGGCCACCTTAGAAAACGAGTCATCCAGATGCTCTAGGGCCGCCGTCAAGTGTTCGCGCACGTCGGGCTGGCGTTCGTCTTGCAAGGCTTGGCGCAGCGCATCTACCGCAGTAATAGCGCCCAAGGCACGCAACGCAGCAGCGGCCCGCTTACGGATATCGGGGTCGCTATAGGTCAGTGCTCGGCTGAGTCCTTCGATATCTTGGTTAGCTTGTAGCTTCCAGATGTTTGGGCGGCGGTCAACCACAATAAAACCTTTCATATACGAGCACTAAATGATTATCGTTTTTATTATAGCCGATCCAATGCGTGCAAACGACCCATTTATTTGCCCCTTAACCAATTCTCTTGTACAACATATCTGAATCATTTTAGTTTTAAATAAAGGGGACAAAAGTATCATGAGAATTGCCAAGCCCATTCAAGGCATCATAATTATATTATTGGTTGCTGTTTTAGGTAGTGGTCTCTTTTTTTTTGTGCGACAAGATGACGAAGAAGGGTTTTTGGGGCTGGCTACCTTTAAGGTAAGTACCATTCCTCAAATAACGCCCGAACCCACCGAAGAACTTGATTTTCCTGAGCCAGTGGTGACAATCGAGCCAGCCCTCATTACGCCCGAACCCGACGAAGCTGCGCCGCCAACCACTGAACCTAGTGACGAAGCCCCACCCGCCACCACCGAACCTAATGACGAAGTAGCGCCCGCCACCACCGAACCCAACGATGAAGCCCCACCCGCCACCTCTGAGCCAACCGACGGCAACACGTCGGCGTTAAATGATGGGCAATTTTCAGCATTGCAGGCCGCGTCCGATGGCAGTTCGACAATTCCCCAAGAAGATGGTACTGCACCCACCGCCATCACCCAAAGTTTTCCGGCTCCGCTAGGGGCTGATGTCAATATCCTGTTCCAATGGTTTGCATTTTTAGGCTTGTTGGTTGGGGCATCTTTCGCAGTACGAAAAGACTTTACCACCCATCGTAATATCATGACGTTTTGGGTACTGATGAACTGGTTTTCGATTACGGGGCGCATGACGCGCACCGTTGAGGGCTATTTAGAGGCAAAAGGGCCAACTTATAGCCAAGAGGTGATTTATCTACATGCCACTTTAGGGTTAGCCATTTCGCTGTATGCAACCTATTTAGTGGTGCGGATGTGGTTTGAAAATCAATTACCCGGTTGGTTTAAAGTCAAAAACATCAAGCTGTGGATGCGGGTCACCATCACAGGCTGGTTGTTCTTAATTGCGCTTGGCACATATATGTACTTTGATATTTACAGCAACTAATCTGGACAATGTTGGCGCGACCACACGGGTGGGCTATTGTGGCGAGTGAAGCTGCCCTGTGGCCTTAGCTCGCCCGTGTGGGTATCTAGTATCGTCAATTCATAGGCGCTGCGGAAAGCCAGCCAGCGCCCATTGGTTGAAAAGCGCGGATAGTCCATAAAATCAGCTTGTGGAGCGATGGCCGTGGCAGTAGTGTGATGCTGAATTTCAAACTCCCATAAGCGGTTGGTGGCCGCGCCTTCCCAACCTTGCATGGCGGCCACCAACGACCCACTATCAGGCAGCCACGTATAATCCAGCACTGTTGCCAATGACTGATTGAGAGTAACAGTGCTGCCTGTTGCCAAATTAATGACCAATAGGCGATGGTTGTTGTCTACGGGCTGAACCAAATAGGCCAGATGCGTGCCATCAGGCGAAAAATGCGGATTAAAAGCGGCTACCTCTCCCATATTGGTCAGGCGGCGCTTGTTTTCGCCATTGCGCCCACCAATCCAAATTTCAGGATAACGTGGCGCATCTTCATCGGGTTCTAAGGCTTCTCCGTTAGGGCCAAACAGCAACGGCTGCTCTGAGACATACACAATTTCTAAGCCATTGGGAGACCAACGC
>CAZLPC010000634.1:0-2061 GCA_964561305.1 uncultured Anaerolineae bacterium | reverse complement strand
TGGGCAGCCGCCATAATCGCCGTTGCCCCTGCCGATGAAAAACCATGAATCCCAATCCGCTCCGGATCAACATCCGGATGTGTATTCAAATAATCTAGCACATCGGCCACTTCATCTACTTCACTATAACCCAAACTTAGCGGCCCCATGTCGGCACAGCGCCGCGATTCATACACCACCACCGTATAACCCGCATTGACTAGCGGCAGGGCCTCGAACAAACGTGTACCGCGTCCGGCATTGAAGTTGGGTGGAAAAATAACCGTTGCGCCGTTGTCGCCTTGCACAAAATACCCTGAAAACTGCCCGCCCGCCCGCGCCGATAACGTAAAGGCTTGCCAGTTATAGCGCCCAAAATCATCGGGTGTAGGGCCATCACCAGTACATGGTGCATATATTAGCCCTGCTGCGGTTAGGCTGCCCGCACCAAGCGGCATACCAATCAAAGCGCAAATGGGCAAGGTTAGTATCAACACCCAAAACCGCCGCGAAAAACGAGGAAGGTGTTTAGTCATTGCGTCCGCGCAGCCACGATCCGCCTTCCATTGGGGCGCGAGTTTCCCGAATTTTGACATTAGAAGGTGCGGCCCGACTAACCCCTACCGATTGAATGGCACAATGGATATTCCACCCTTCACGCTGGCAGGCCATATAAAGCACTGCACTTTGACTGCGCTTCGACTCTCTAATCGCAAAGCTAAGATGGGACGAACGCACAATTTCTAAGCCCCGAATCAGCATTTTAGGATTGAAATAATAACGGGCCTGTTGTAAGGACTGAGAATGAACCGATTCTCCATCAATATTAATTTGACCGGGCATAAAATCAATCAAAATACCACTGGGGACAGGTTCAGGGTCGCCGTCTTCAGTAATGCCGGGGCTAATGACATTGGCAATGGCAAGGTGAATTACATCGGCTAGATTAACATAAGGGGCGCTGATCATCATATCGGGTAGGCGACTCATCAGCTTAAAATGAGAAGGGCTACCAAAATCGGCGGCGTGCCAATGCCATTGTAGACGCACAGGCTGGCGCTGGCCCGCATAGAGCATGGCTCCCACAGCATTGCGATGGGTCATAATCTTTAGCTCTTGCACATCCCACATGGCCCGACCCGACAGCAACTTAGCCACAAACGGGGGGATCAGGAAAAAAGCAGGTTCACTGAGGGTCGGCGCATTCCATGACCATGCAGCCAAGAAGCCGTCGCGCTCGGCCACCATAAACGTCAGGTTGCCTTCGCCGATACGACAAAGAATGTGTTGCTGAGTCCAGCTTTGCGCCCATGCAAGCCCGTTGCGAAGTGCCCCTACATCTAACCCAACAGCGCGGATATTCATTGTAATTTCCCCTCATCAATTGAGTAAGTTTTAGGCTGCATTATAGCCTGCTTGCTGTCTAATTACCTAATCTTTTATGCCATTAAAAATGAGCAGACCATTAAACGCTCATTTTGGGCTTCTTCCAGTGCCTATAAAACTATGCTACAATGATCTTTGGTTGTAACTTTTATTTAACCAATTCAATCGTTTACCCTATGGGCAAATTTTTCCCTGATATTTTACATACGGTAAAAGGGAGGCAGGAACGCTCGTGATCCAAGAACTCATGAACCGAGCTGATCAGCGCGGCTTTGTAACACTTGAAGACGTGCTAGAAGTGTTAGATGGAGATGGAGACGATGTTGCTGCCATAGAAGCGCTCCTTGATGAACTAGATGATCTTGGTATCGAGCTACGCCAAGATGATGAGCATGATCGCGGCACTGACCTAGACGATGACTATGACCGCGAAGAATTGCGCGACCCTGATATTGGCGATATTAACGCTGTTTCGCCCGACGACCCGGTCGGCCTCTATTTTCGACAGATGGCCCAAGAACCCCTGCTAACTGCCGCCGATGAAATAGCACTCGCTAAACGGATTGAACTGGGCAGAACATCTATAAACCTTCAAGAACGTCTCGCCAGCCTATTAAACCATATCCTTCAGCTCAATATCTTACTAAAAGATCCCACTCGTCTTCACAACAACAGCGAGCTTCAATACAAAGTTAC
>CAZLPC010000633.1:228-2073 GCA_964561305.1 uncultured Anaerolineae bacterium | reverse complement strand
GCGGTAGGGGCTGTGCCGATGTGCCAGCCCAAAACACCAAATTGTGATCTACTGATGCTATCTAAAAGGCGGCGGCGCAAACTCGACCTTATAGCGTTTGTGTTCGTCCCCACCAGCAATAGTGCCAATATCGGTGATGTTGAAGTTACGTTTAACATCTTGGCCCATAGTAGTGGTGGGATCAGACCACAATTGCATCATCTGGCCCGCGCCCAGTGCCAAGCCAACATGCTCGCTCTGATTAAAAAACAAAATATCGCCACGCTGCGGCATCAATCCGGCTTGCTCGTCCATCGGAATTGCGTTTTCATAGCCCAACATCTTCATCAAAAAGTCAGTATAGGCGCTTTTGCCTTTGTTAGGGTCGTCTGTCTCTGCTTCGGCTATCACACCCGCCTGTGCGGCCTCTTTATGAATGCTTGCCAGCCAATCTTTGGTCACTAGCCCAGCTTGATAGGCCGTGAACATCACGCCTTCCCAACAATTCATATATTTCACTTGGTCGGGTTGGGGTTCATACTCGTCTGCGTCTGGAGCGCCGGCGGCCAGCTTGCGTATCCATAGCCCAAAGTCATTGTGGGTCGTTTCGCTTTGGCCCATACCCAGATTTTTCTTTTGTGTAACTTTAATCTGAAAATTGTCGGTTTCATCCCCACCAGAGACTGTCCAGCGCACATTCGGAAATAAACGAGGCATTACTTCGGCTACGTCCGCCAATCGCTCATTAATGTCTTGTTGTCCTTCTTGCATCCGCACGTTGTCCAGCGCTATCTGAAACTGTTCGACTTGTTCGGGTGGCATGGTCTTGTCCACCACAATAATCACGTTTTCTTGAACCCCAGACGGCAGCACCAAATTCTGAAAAGCGGGAAATACCGATACAAAATGCGACTTCAAATCGGCAATGGTGAGGGGCTGGTCTTTGGCAACTCTATACATCACTTTATCAAGGTTATATAAAATTTGGACCTCTAGTGAGGGGTTCAGCTCTAGCAACTTTTTGGTATGCGTAAAAACCTCGTCTAGGCGTGCTTGCGACAAGTTAAGCATGAAATTTCCGTCGTCAATCTTCTCGCGTAGTTGTTCATCGCCGATGCGTTGGATGACGTTTGGGGCCGGGCGCGGTTGGGCTTGGCGCAACATGCGTTGCACCCTTTGGTTGCCAACCGTTTGTTGCAAGCCCAAGACCCGCTTGGGGGTCAGTGCGCCCACTTGGGGCGATGGCGGGCGCGAAGCGACGACGGGCAGGGCAGAAGCAGGGGCGCGGACAGAGTGGGGTTTTGGGTGAAGGCGCTGGCGTAACAATTGCGGCCCCTAGCGACTATACAAAAATTCGTTCGATAGGGATTATTGTAGGTCGCAGCGCTAAAAATAGCAAAATCTGGGTGCATTTCAGATTGGGGGCACATTTTGGGCGACCACTCAGGGTGGGCGCATAGCAGATGCGCTTTTAGGCCGGGTTTGGCGGCTGGTGGGCGGCCATCTGACACCGCCGCCGCGTGTGCTATGATAGGCAGGAATTGGGAGCTATTACAGAGGAGCGTTTTTTTATGCCGAAGTGGACAGTTTGGCTTGGGGGGTTGCTGGTGGCGTGTGGGGTGGGCTGTGTGCTACTGTTGGCGCTGGCCCGCCGCACCACCAGCGATGCCATGATCTTCTTTAGCGCCACATACGATCAATTGGTGTGGAGTATGGGCGATCAAGACCGCCCCACCGCGTGGCGCATCCCCAGCATCAGCACCATCTTCCCACCCCAAAACAACCGTAGCCTTGCCCACAACCCCACCATCCCCTTTGCAACGTTTATGTATTATGACGACCGTGCCCGCATCGGCGCCAGCGCCT
>CAZLPC010000633.1:0-218 GCA_964561305.1 uncultured Anaerolineae bacterium | reverse complement strand
ATAACTTGCCCGATAGTGTCGCCTATTTTAGTTATCTAGAAGCCAACGGCTATATCTATTTTAATTTTTCGACCAGCTATGATCCCGCCATGGCCACCAGCACTATTTTTCGGATGAACGTGCTTAGCGGCCATTGGCAGCAAGCCTATCAACAGGTGGGAACGCTGGATTTGCGGGCAATTGTGGACGATAGCCATTTGCTGGCCACCATAAACACA
>CAZLPC010000632.1:0-2074 GCA_964561305.1 uncultured Anaerolineae bacterium | reverse complement strand
CGATAGTTCACCGCTTGCCCAAGCGCGGGCCTCGGCTACTTACAACATCATCGTAGAAGGCATGTTAGCCGAAACAGGCTATCATGCCTATTTTACAGCCCTAGAGCGCAACGACTTGTTACCGAATACGCGCAAAGGTATCTGGAACCTGAAGCAAGACGAGTCGCGCCATATCGCCTATGGCTTGTATTTGTTGGCGCGTTTGCTTTCGACGAATGAAGAGGTATGGGACGTGATCGAAGAGACCATTAACACGCTCACCATGCCCGCAGTGGGCATTATTTCAGATGCGTTTTCACACTATGAGGTGATCCCGTTTGGCCTTAGCCAAGACGAGTTCATGAATTATGCGATGATGCAGCTTCAAAAACGCTATGCCCGCCTGCAACAAGCGCGTGGAGCCAGTTTTGAGTTATTGCAAGCGTTAGCTGCCGAAGAAGAAGCCTAAATATTTAGAATGCGGGTGTCAGTGCGACACCCGCTTCTATCGCACAATCACATTTTGCCCAAAACCGGTTGCAATCAAAACATTTTCGCCATCGAAAACCTGTGTTCCCCGAATCCAGACCTCGCGCACTTTACCCACTACAGGCAGCCCATTAAACGGCGACCAGCCACAGTGTGTAAACAATGCTTCATTGCGGATGGTATAGCTGGCATTGGTGTCTACCAAGGTATAGGTAATATCGTCGCATCTTAAGCCAAAAATGCGGCGCGGATTATCTGAAAGCATTGGGATAAGCTGTTCAAGTGATAAGCGCCCTTCTTTAACAGCCAAGAGCATGAGTGGTAACGTGGTTTCTAGCCCCGGCACACCATAGGGCGGCGTATCCGATGCTTTCTCAGCAAGAGTATGGGGAGCGTGATCTGACTCGATCACATCTACTACGCCATCAATAATCGCTTGCCAGAGTGCTGCTTGATCGCGCTTGGTTTTTAGTTCGGGCTTCATCAACCCCAATGTACCCAGTGTCGGCAGATCATCTTGGGTCAAATATAAATGATGCGGTGTTACACCAATTGAAATGGGCAGGCCTTCGGCTTTTGCTTCTCGCAAATAACGTATTTCATCGGCGGTTGAAATGTGGGTGAAATGGGTGAACTTGCGATATTGGCGCACCAAAGCCAATATGTCTAGCACTGTGCTTTCTTCGGCATGTACGGCGATAGGGCGTGGGCTGTGCCATGTTTGATAGATGCGTTCGCGCAAGGCTTGGTCATCAATTAACAGATTGCCTGTGGTGGCATTGTTGTAAATTTTAATGCCACAAACGTTATCCCAAATTTTTGCATAGCTACTGGTGTTGTCATTGGCCGATGCACCAAAGTATAGCCCCCAATCGCTGATGGCTTCTGTGCCAATTTCAGCTTCTTTCAACACCAAGCTCTCGGCATCTATCGTAGATGGGAAGGTATTGGGCATATCCAACACTGCCCAATACCCCCCTGCTACTGCTGCGGCTGTCTCGCTGGCAAATGTGCCTTTGTGCTTCCAATCTAGGCCGCGCAAATGCACATGCGGATCAACCATGCCGTGAATCTGTAGCACACTCATACATAAGCCCCACGCAACACTTTAGCCAACAGTGCCATCCGCACAAACATCCCATTTTCCATTTGACGGAAGTAGACCGAACGTGGATCGTGGTCGAGGCGGTCGTGATCATCGGGCGTGCCCATCTCGTGTTTACGAGGTAGTGGGTGCATGAGAATTGCGTCGGGCTTGGCCTGTTGCAAAATTTCGGGCAGCATAATGAACTTGTCTTTGATAGCTTCATAGTCTTCGGGGGTGTCAAAGCGTTCTTCTTGAATGCGTGTCCAGTAGATCACGTCGCTTTCGCCTAAAACATCTATCAAGTCTTCGGTTTCATAGACAGCTAGACCGTTTGTTTCCAAAAAGGTAACAATTTGATGGGGCATCTTCAGCGTGTCGGGCGATACAAAGCACAATTTGACATCGGTTGGGCCATAGCGTGCAATCAGTTTGGCTAGCGAGTGAACAGTGCGCCCGTGCTTCAAATCGCCCACCATAGTAATGGTTAGGCCGTCAATTTGGCGCTTCAGATCATAGATC
>CAZLPC010000631.1:0-2079 GCA_964561305.1 uncultured Anaerolineae bacterium | reverse complement strand
AACCGTCGCCAACTTTGATCGCATCTGCCGCGACACCTATAACCGCAACGATGCCTTTGCTATCCAAGATGGCCCCAGCTCATCGCCGGCTTTCCGGTGGCGCTGCTACGCCTATAATTAGGCACCCTAAAACTACAATGATGAGAGCCTTGTAGCTCTCATCATTAAATGGAGTCACCGTTAATGCTTAAGGTCTCGCATTCCTTTTCGTACGGCGTAACCCTATCAATTGCTGTCAAGTTGCCTATCAACGACTATATATTATTAGTAGATCACATTTTTAGAAAAAAGCATGGGCGAGCACGCAGGCATCGCTCCTACAATGGTGCGGCCGTGCGGTTTTCGCGGTAGGGGCTGTGCCTATGTGCCAGCCCAAAACACCAAATTGTGATCTACTGATTATGGCAGTTGGGTAGCGATCTTG
The DNA here is from genome assembly GCA_964561305.1 of uncultured Anaerolineae bacterium. GTDB lineage: Bacteria > Chloroflexota > Anaerolineae > Aggregatilineales > J027 > J027. The sequence goes on along the minus strand of CAZLPC010000631.1, from coordinate 1,655 downwards.
ATTAAAACTTCGAGATGAATACTAGCGATATGAGGCTAACATGAAGACTGCGATACTCATTTGGACCTTGATCTATGGAGTGGTGGTATTTGCGGTGGGTCTGCGCTATTATGAGCAAAACCAGCCATTGTTCAAGACCGATGTTGTGCCATTGACGGCTTCCAACGCCGCCGTAGTTGAGCGGATTGGGGCTGTGCCCAATATCGCCTATAGTAAATCCTATTTTACCCCTCAAGATCAGTTGATTATAGTGGGCGGCAACCGAGTACGCATATACAATCTTCGCAATGGTCGCCACTTGGGTGACTTGTTCACCAGCCCCAATTGCACAGGCTTAAACCGAGTCTTTGGTTGCTTCGATGCCTTCACACTTTATCATGATAGCCATGCCCTAAGCGACGATGGCCGTTATCTCGCTACGTCGTTCAATGACTATTCAGGGACAAGAACGATTCGTTTATGGAATATATTAAGTGGTAGTCAGGTTGGCTTCATATCGGTGCGACAAAGCACTACAGGAGAAATGACGTTTTTCCCCAACAGCCATATTTTGCTTTACGATAACTCGCAAAGAGGTGGCCTGTGGCGTTATGACGTAGAAACCAAGTTGCTAGATAGTGTAGACAGCGACCCACTTAAACAAATTTTGCATGTGTCTGCCGACCGCGTATACTATTTAACCGATACGAACGATTTAAAGTCAGTTGGGGCCGATTGGCAACCGATTACCCATACCAACAATTTGAATAATTATTGGGATATTTTTATAAGCCCCAACGAACAATTTGTGTTGTTGCAAAACAATTCTTCGAGGCTGTTCTTGCATCGTTTAGCGGATGGTAGCCAACAAACTCTAAGTGGTTATCAAAACAGAGGCTATGATGTTGATAAGGCTGTGTTTACAGCCGACGGTCGCTATATGTTTACGGCCTCGGGGGATGGTATAGTTCTGCAATGGGATATTGAAAGCAATCAATTTGTACGGCAGCTCTACACTGGCAATGCCTATAACTGGCACTTGCTGATAGGAACCGCCGACGATGTGCTGATTGGTCAAACATCGGAGCGGATTTTGATCTGGAGCATTGAAACCGGCCAAGTATTGACAGAGTTCACTATCGGCAATTATGTGTCGCTAGGGCTAACCCTTAGCCCAGACGGGCGCTTTTTGGTGTTGTCCGACGGGCGGATACTTGGCGTAAGGGATTAAGCAGATGCGGCGTGCGGCACTTGTTTTTTGGGGCAGCGTCTATTTAGTTCTGATGGTGGGCATTGGCTATCAATATTGGTGGCAATTTCAGCCACTGTTTGACGCACCCAGCGCCGCTATCTCCGCCGAAAATGCCCATCAGGTTGTCATCTTGGGCCAGCTTAAACAGCAAGATGCTATGCCTGCGATGCTCGTAGGTGATTATATACTATGGATTACCAACCGCAATATTTTGGTGATTGATATAAACACACGGCGGATAAAAAATGATATTGTATTTCAATCCATTAGCGATATAACAAATTTTCCATATCGCTCGTCGCGTTCTGTAAGATCGCTTAGAACCGACGCAAATGGTCGCTATTTCTTAGTAGAATATTTAGATGCGACAAGTTTAGGCTCATTAAAACCGATCATCAGAAGCCCCAAACAACACTACGACCTA
>CAZLPC010000630.1:0-2079 GCA_964561305.1 uncultured Anaerolineae bacterium | reverse complement strand
CGACCGCGCCAATACATGATGGCTGCCGGGGCGACCGTTGGCGGTGGGGGGGCCTTCATAAAACACATAGCGCGGCCCACCTTCGCGCTCTTTCATGGTGCGCTGAAAAATGTCTTGCTCGTGCCAAAATGCCAGCACGTCCTCTTCAAGGGCGGTGATGTTGACGTTGGGTGATACAGGCTTAAACATGCTTCCTCCAGCTTTCATTGGTTAATGGATGATCACAGATGACAACACGGATGACCGCATATAATCATCCGCGCTGCCAACGGTAATCGCAGACCGAATGGCAACACGGCAACACCCCCTAATCAAAAACAAGGATACGAAAACGGGTCGGTGGGCCTTCAGGATAGTTGGTGGCAATATAGACTTGCCAACTATAGCCCGTAATATTTTCATTTGCGGTATATCTGCAAGAACCTAAGGTCACGAAGCCTTGGGTTTGGTTTTGTGTGCCATCAGGATTGCACACGAATGGCTGTGTAGAGCATCTTGCGCCTTGTTCAAAGTAAAACGACGCAACCTCACAACCGCTTTGATTGGTCGTATAATAATAACTTCTGCTGGCCGAGCCGCTGTCATCCGAATCGCTTTCTAGCACAGCCCCGTCAGGAACCGGAATATCAGGATCGCTGCCCAAAACCAATTCAGATAATGGGCTGGCAATTTGAGTGAAAATGTATCCGGTTACAATCAAGGCTAAAATGCCTAATGCAGCAATAACCCACAACGGCAAAAATAAGCCGCGACTGTTTTGTACATCTTGTTCTGCTGGTTGCAAATCGGTCATGGTTACTAGTCCTCCCACTGATCATTCACAAGGACAATCACTTCGCCTGTCAGAATGTTATTATCATCGCGGATAGGACGAATCTCTAGGCGCGTAAACTGTGTAAAGCCTAACCACTCGTGCGAACGATCTTTTTGGCAGACAATGGTATGAAATTGATCAGCCGTTGGATCGGGCTGCTCAGATAATCGAATACAAGAGTCCATCTGATCCAAATAATAAGACTCCATATCAGCTATTAGAGAAAGCGTAATGCCCGCAAACACGCCTTCATAGCGTTGGGCCCGTTGAGTGTCTGAACTATTATTTTCGGATAGTAGTTGCATTCCCGGATAGTGACGGATGGTAATGGGCTCGTTGCGATTATTGCGGGCATCTATATAGGCAAACCCGCCGATCAAAGCCACAATCCCAAACAACAACAATATCGCTAAGGTTCCTCGAATGATCCAACTATCAAGGCAGTTATAGCGTTCAGCGCGCGCTACCTGTGCCGGCACAGTGACTTCGCTCATGCAAGCTCTTCCTTTGCTAAAATAGACCGCATCTCTACCACATCGCCTGCAATGCGGCGGCCATAGTCACTGTTGGCGTGCCGACGTGCTTCGGTTTGCCAATAGGCTAGTCCATCTGCATTGGTTTGCATAATGCGATAGGCGGCGGTTTGGTCGTCTTGCACCAAATTGTAGAGCAGATAGTTGATAAACAGTGTTCGATATTGTTCTAAATTTAAGACACGGGCCGCTGCTTGGGCCGCAGCAATAATCTGTTGGGATGGGGCTGCTTGCAAGTGCAAAGCAAGGGCCAAATCGGCACGAATAGCCTTGCGCCCGCCTTGACTAAGGGCTTTTTCAAGCAAAGTGACGGCTTCTTCATAGTGGCCTTGTACCATACGGGTACGCCCCAAGCCAAACAAAGCCTGTACATTATTTGGCTCATATTCAGCGGCTTTTTCTAGGCTTTCGGCGCTACGTTCTAACTTGCCCAATTGCCGATAGGTATTGCCCAGAAGGGCGAGTGCATCGGCAGACGGTTGCTCGACAACAAATGCCTCTAGCAATTCGGCGGCGGTTTCAAAGTCACCGCGCAGATAGTATTGACGGGCTATGGCCAAGCGTGTGGTGGGCGATTGCCGACTACCACCAAATAATATCCACATTTGTAGGCCCGCCATTAGCAAACCCAGCCCAATAACAACAGGCAACATTTCTTCAGGGTCGCGCCCACGGGTGATGAGCAAAATAGCACCACTCATTAAACTGGTAATCACAAATGCCAAACGCAAA
>CAZLPC010000629.1:0-2080 GCA_964561305.1 uncultured Anaerolineae bacterium | reverse complement strand
TAACGCTGTACCACCTAAACAAGCCGAATATGTAGCCAATTGCATTCAAGACTATCTGTCCGACAAAGCACGCCACCAAGTATTGCCCCAACCTATCCAGCTAGGACTCTTCTAAGGCCGCACCCGCCCCTAGCCCAAAGCGCCAAAGCGTGCTACAACAAAGGGTGTATCGTCCCCTTGTGTGTAGATGAGGAAATCAGCATGAGCGACCAACCCAAGCAACCCAAAAAACGCTATAGCTATCAAGACTATTTGGCCGAGTATGCGCCGCGCACCGGACGGCAACCCGGCGACATGAAACACGACGATCTCCGCATTTTGAGCAGCGTTACCAGCCCCGAAGCACCCAGCGAGGCCCGCGCCGCCCTTAGCGAGTCGGTAGACGAAGCCACCATCAACACCCGCACCAACGACATTGATAACGAGTAGGTGTTTTGCCCAGTATTTGCTGGGCGGGCCTACAATAAGTGTATACTAGGATTATCAAAACCAACTAACTGTTTTAAAAACTATAGACAACAGACAGTAGAAAAAAAGGCGCTCTTCGATGCTAACCAAACGCGAAAGAGAGGTCTTGATTGCGATGAGCCACGGCGCTAGCAATCAAGATATTGCCGATCAATTTTATTTATCGTTGCACACCGTCAAGGGCTATGTCAAAAACATTTATGCCAAACTAAACGCCCAAAATCGTGCCCATGCAGTTAGCATTGGGCAAGAGTTGGGCCTGCTGGAAAGCGATGTTGTCGCTAGTGCTACACCCAGCCAACCGTTGCCACAGTCTTTGCTACCTCTCTTTGGTCGCCACACCGAACTTGACCTGCTGCACCGCCTCATTCAACAACCCAACACACGCCTCATCAATATTGTGGGGGCGGGTGGCATGGGCAAAACACATTTGGCGCTAGAATTTGCCCACCAAGTGGCTCCTCATTTTGCCGATGGTGTATATGTGGTGCGCTTGCTACCAATTCAAAACACAGACGATGTGTGGGCAGCACTAGACAACCTGCTAGAGGCCGATCCAGTAACCGCTAGCAGCACCCCCGAGGCCAGTGTTCTGGCATACTTCGCCACCCGCCGCGCCTTGCTGATGCTAGACAATTGCGAGCATCTGCCCAAGCTGCCATCTCTATTGCTGCGGCTATTGACCCAAAGCGCCACCTTAAAAATTGTGACCACGTCGCGCATAGAATTGGGCTTACCCAACGAACACAGGTTGCATCTAGACAGCATGGACGAGCCAACCGCGCTATTTTTGCACAACATCCGCCGCTACCAGCCCGACTATACCCCCACCCCCGCCGATGAAAAGCTGATTGCTGCGATCTGTCAGCAAGTGGGCGCTGTCCCTCTGGCCGTGTTGTTGGCTTCGGCGTGGCGGTCTGCTTTGCCCCTCAGCGCTATTTATGATCAGTTGCGGGCTGATCTAGCCACACTCGAACGCCCCCTACACGATCCCTTAGCCCAAGAACGCAGCCTACAGTCTGTTTTACACAGCACATGGGACTTGCTGTTGCCCGATGAACAAACTGCCCTAATGGATTGCGGCATTTTTGCGGGAGACATTACTTTTGAAGCCATGCAAGCCGTGGTGGCCCCCACCAATGCCACCCTCAACGGGCTTATCAACAAGTCGGTTTTGGGCTGGGATGCCGCCGCTCAATGCTATAGCCTGCATCCCTTGTTTAAGCACTGTGCCCGCCAAAAACTGGTCACAAGTGGGCGCTGGGCCCACACCCAACAATACCTCACCAATTGGCTAGCGGCGGCGTGCCAACACGACCCCATTACCGACCAAGCATGGCTAGTAGAAGTGCATTACGAAGACCTTTGGGCCACCGTGCGGCAGCTTCTAAATACACTGCCCTTTTTTCAAGCTACCCTAGAGATGGCGCTGGCGGCCATGACCATATTGCTTTGGCAAGGGCGCAACCACGACGTGGAACGCTGGTTTATTTTAGTTGAGCCTTTCCTCCACAGCCACATTGACCCAGAGCGAACTGCCCTTATCTATGAACGGGCGGCAAGATGCGCCCAAAATCGGTCAGATTATGCGTGCAGCATCGCCCGCTATCAA
>CAZLPC010000628.1:0-2080 GCA_964561305.1 uncultured Anaerolineae bacterium | reverse complement strand
AGTGCTGTTTACTTGACACAAGGCTAGATCAATATAGCGCCGTCGGATAGCCGGCCCACCTTCTACCAAAGCCATATCTTGGGGCAAAAACAACACCACCCCCATCAGACCTTGTAGATCGAGGTTGCGCTTGTTGACCCCATTAATCTTGACTGTTTTACGAAAGCGTAGCGTGCCATCGGGCAGTTGCTCGTTGGCCAATGTAATCTCGACCCGATTGAGGCGGTTGTCGGCACTGATTACATCGGCGGCCACTTGGGCAAATGGAAACAAGTCATCGGCCATGCGCCAGTTCATCAGTTGCCGATCCGAGTTGGTATAGGGTGAACTGGCGGTGGCCAGATAATAGATCGCTTCTAGCAGACTGGTTTTACCCTGTGCATTGGCCCCATGAATAATGACCACCCGTTGAGGAATGGTCAGTTCTAGGCGCGTATAGTTACGGAAATTTTTCAATGACAGGTGTTCAATATACATGATAGTGGACGCTTATGGCTCTACCTTTTGCCCAGCTTTGGCTTGTTGGGCCAGCACCAATAGGTCGCGGGCATTTTGGCGGGCGCTATTGGCTTCAGAGCCAATCATTTCGGCCAGTTCTAGCAATTTTTGGGCTGGATCAAGCCGGGTAACGCTGGTCACGGTGCGGTCGCTGACCACGTCTTTCATCACCCGAAAATGCACATCGGCAAAACTAGCCAATTGGGCTAAGTGGGTAATGCACAACACTTGATGATCTTGGGAGATGCGCCACAATTTTTCGCCGATCACTGTGCCCAAACGCCCACCGATACCTTGATCCACTTCGTCAAAGATCATGGTGGGGGTTTGGTCGGCTTGCGAAAGGGCATTGGTTAGCGCCAACATCGTACGCGATGCTTCGCCGCCCGACGCAACTTTGGCCAGTGGCTTCAATGGCTCGCCGAAATTAGTCGAAATCAAAAATTCGACTTGATCGATCCCGTTCATGTCAAAGGCATAGCGTTTATTGTCTATAAAACAACCTTCTGGGTCTTCATAATGGGTGATTTCGACTTTAAAACGCGAATTTTCCATCCGCAGCTGGCCAAGCTCGGCCTCGACAATAGTGGCAAGGCGCTCGGCGGCATTTTTGCGTTGTTTGCTAAGAGTCAGCGATACCTCGCCAATTTTAATCAGCAGTTCGTGTTCTTGTTGCTGAAGCTCAACAATACGGGCCTCGCTGTTACTAATGTCAGCTAGCTCATTTTGGGCTTTTTGCAAATAGCGCAACAATTCCGGCACACTCAGCACGCTATATTTGCGCTTTAATGAGGCGATTAATGCCAGCCGTGCCTCAATGCGATCTAGCTCGCCGGGGGTTACATCCAGTTGTTCAAGATAGCGGCGTAAGCTGTCGGCTAATTCTTCGGCTTGCACGCTTACCACTTCGGCCAATTCGGCTATGTCTTTTATATTGGTGTCAAGGGTGGCCAAGCGGGTAATGAGATCAAAGGCTTCTTCAAGCATTGTCACTGCGCCGCCTTCTTGCCGATCATCACCATCTAATAGAGCACTGGCTGTGATCGAAAAGTCATAGATTTTTTCGCTGTTGGCAAGCCGATTGCTGTCTTGCTTCAACTCATTTTCTTCATCGGGGCGTAGATCGGCGCTAGTCAGTTCTTCAACTTGATACTCTAGCATCTCTACACGACGGGCAAGAGCAACTTCATCTTGTTGCAGGCGCTTAATCTCGCGGCGAATTGTGCCTAACTCGCGTACTAACTCGCCTAAGGCAAAACGGGTATTAACTAGATGAGCATAGCGATCTAACATGAAGATGTGTTCTTTGGGCTGCATCAAGGTCACGTTGTCGCTTTGGCCATGAATATTGATCAATTGGGCCGCAATCTCTTTAACCACGCTAGCCTTAGAGGTGCTGCCGTTAATGCGCGAGACACTGCGCCCATTTTGCCGAACTTCGCGGGTGATCACGACTTCATCAAGGGTGTCATGTTCAATTTCTTCGGAATCAAACAAGCGGGCCAAAAGTGGCTTGGCATGATCGGGCACGATAAATAGAGCCTCAACAACGGCCCGTTCGGCCCCGGCCCGCACAAAGTCC
>CAZLPC010000627.1:0-2091 GCA_964561305.1 uncultured Anaerolineae bacterium | reverse complement strand
TGATCTACATCTAGCCCCACCGTGCCAATGTTAATCTGTCCGTTGGGCAGCGTCTCCCATGTCTCACGCGGGCGGTCGGCATAAATTTCTAGCCCGTTGCCCTCAGGATCAGCCAAATAAAGGGCCTCACTCACAAAATGATCGGCGGCCCCCTGCAAGCGCGTGGCGGTTTTTACCAAATTGCGCAAGCTGGCGGCCAAGTCGCGGCGGGTGGGCAATAAAAAGGCGATATGATATAGCCCTACACCACGCTGCTTTGGCAGCCAATCGGGGCGGGCATTCAACACCAATACGGGGTGGTTTTCTGCGCCCAACACCGCTTGCCGAGCGTCTTTTTCTAATACTTTTAGGCCGATAATTTGCTCATAAAATCGGATGCTGTCGTCTAAATGCCACACACGCAGCCCCACCCGACCAATATGAGCATGGGGCGAAAGTGTAAAATCTGCCATATCTAGCCTATTTTCTATCAAGATAATTGCAATGCAGGGTACTATAGCACAGCTTTTATGCAACGAATATACCCTGCTTGGGCATGTTGGCTTGGCAAAAGATGAGAACAGCGGCATTTCAAAACAAAGTAGTACAAATAGATGTGGCAATTTAGAAACCAGATCGTTTACAATCTTAATGAAATTTGTAAGGTTAACTAAGTCTACAACGGCCTTGGTTTAGATATTGGCTTGTTGTATTGCTTTCGGAGGAAGTTTAATGTTCAAAAAAATTCCACTTATTTTTGCAGTTATGCTCTCTATGATGATTATGTCCACCTTCAATGCAGAAGGGCAAGGTGGCGATCCGTTTGCAGTGTTGCTGCATGATGGCCCCATTCAAGGCGCGATGTGGAGCCATAGCGGGGCCAGCATTGTAACATGGGACGCAATGGGCAACGCCAAAGTGTGGGATTCAGCAGGTAATGCAGTTGCCACGCTGCCCCATGCTGCCGAAGTGCGCTCGGTAGCATTTAGCCGCACTGACCGCTACTTGCTAACCACTGCCGTAGACAATACTGCTCGGGTGTGGCAAATAAACGGCGATTTGTTGTCGGCTCTCGATCACGACAGCAACGTATTTGGGGCAACTTTCAGCATTACTGAAACACGCATTCTTACGTGGTCGGCAGACAGCACCGCCAAGCTGTGGGCCACCAACGGCACACTCTTAGCCTCTCTCAATCATGCGTCGGCAGTGGTTCATGCCTCATGGAGTCCTGATGAGCAGCGTATCATCACGCGTACCCAAGACGGTCAAGTGATTTTGTGGGAAGGCGATGGCGACCCAATTGCAGCATTAACTCATGATGGGGCAGTGTTGGATTTGCAGTGGAGCCTCGATAGCCTCTATTTGGCGACATGGACAGATGATGGCACAGCTATTTTGTGGGACACAAATGGCAATCAGATAGCCCGCTTGGCCCATGATGGGCCGCTTTTGGGCCTAGAATTTAATTGGCTAAGTACCCAAGTGTTAACGCTATCGCTTGATGGTAAAGCTCGCTTATGGGGATTAGACGGATCGCTGCAAGCAACGCTCATCCAAATCTCGCCGATCTCGTTTGCCACCTATAATGGCGATCAGTCGCAGGTGTTGACCGCTTCTAGCGATGGTTTTGCGACGGTGTGGAACCTAGCAGGTGCGCCGTTGTTGATGATTCAAGAGCCGAGTGGTATTTCTGGGGCGGCATGGGCGGAAGCTGGCGCGGGCTTTGTGTTACTGTCGGGCGAGGGCAAGGCTACGCTGTATAGCAGTGACGGCGTGTCATTAGAAGTTGAGCATGGCGGTAACATCGTCGAGGCGCAATTGGGCGCAACCAACGTGCGGATGCTGACGCTAGGGCGCGATGGTGTTGTTCAGCTTTGGAATCCGCAAGGCGACTCTTTGGGCCGCTTAGAACACCCTGATGCAATTATTGGCTTTGTGTTGGCCGAAAGCAACGAGCAAGTATTGACATGGGATGTGGATGGCACAGCTCGTCTATGGACACTCAGCAGCTTTGCCAATGGTAGTGGGTCGTCCAATAATGCTGTTTTGGCTTCTAATCAAAGCACTGGCAATACCACCACTACCCGCCAAGAGCAAGCTCCTACTGGT
>CAZLPC010000626.1:0-2094 GCA_964561305.1 uncultured Anaerolineae bacterium | reverse complement strand
GTTCGCCGGCCACCGCCAGCCCGTACGCATAGGGCCGCCCAATGCCGACCGCCGTCGCGCCCAAAGCCAGCGCCTTGATGATGTCCGCCCCGCCGCGCACCCCACTGTCGAGCAGAATGGGGATTGCGCCATTGATGGCTTCAGCAATAGCAGGCAAGGCATCGAGCGCCGCAATGCTGCCATCCACTTGGCGGCCCCCATGATTCGAGACAATGAGGCCATTTATGCCACGCTGAAGCGCCGTTTTGGCATCGTCGGGGTGCAAAATACCCTTCAGCAAAATGGGGAGCTTGGTCAGGTCGCGCAGGCGGCTGATGTCGTCCCATGTCAATGATGGGCGCGAGTAGGTTCCGACAAACTCGCGCACAGCGCGACGGGCTTTGTCCATGTCGCCATCGGGATAGGTGCGGCGCAAGCGGGCCGCGTTGCGGATGAGGGCGGGCGTAATTTTCGGCTTTTGCTGGTCAATCTCGCTGCTAGCGGGGTTGGCGATACGCTCGTTAAAAATCGGATCGCTGGTATATTGGGCAATGCCCATGCCGCGCAAAAACGGCAGATAGGCCAAGTCTAGATCGCGGGTGCGCCACCCTAAAAGCGTCGTGTCTAGGGTGACGACAATGGCCCCACAGCCACAATTTTCGGCCCGTTTCACCAAACTTTGCACCAAGTCGTCGTTGCTGCTGTAATACAGTTGAAACCAATACACCCCATCGCCCATCGCCTTGGCCGTTTCTTCCATTGCAACGCTGGCTTGGTTGCTGAAAATCATCGGCACACCTTCGGCGGCAGCAGCGCGGGCCACGGCCAAATCGGCTTCGGGGTGGGCCAATTCTAGCACGCCAATGGGGGCCAACAGCATCGGCGTGGGCAGTGTGTGGCCCAATAGTGAGATGCTGGTGTCGCGCACATTTACATCGCGCAACATACGCGGGACAATCTGCCAATTATCAAAGGCGCGACGGTTATTACGAATGGTATCTTCGCGTCCGGCTCCGCCCGCCATATAAGCAAAACCCGCCGCCGACATTTTGCGCTGTGCGGCACGTTCTAGCGCGGTCATGTCCACGGGCACACGCCCCCGCAATCCACTCATGCCGGGCAGATAAATGTCGGTTTGGCGCTTGCGTCCGCTAAACATAGAAGCATCTCCTTCAAAACTGCATATTGCGCCTAAGTATAGCGTGCTTGGGGCATTGGGCAAGCATCGTCAGCGCGAGTTTTGGGCTGGCCAATAGGCAGCCAGCCGTTTCCCTAGCCTGTCGCCTTGCGGACAATGGCCGCAAGCTTGGCTTCAGTCGCTTCGTCCATGGCGGTGAAAAACCACGCCGATGGCATCAGTTGATCGGGCGCGCCCTCCTCAAGGCTAAAGCTCGCCTTTTCAGTAAGCCCAAATGTCATATATTTGTCCTCGGCATTAAAGAAGCAGAGGACGGGGCCACCTGTCGCGTATCCCGGCAACCCATACCATAGTCGCGGCTTTAGCGCTGGCACGGTCTCCATAACAAGTTCATGGAGACGCTTACCCATCACGCGATAGGGTTCGGGGAACTCAGCAATCTTGGCTAGCACTGCCGCTTCGTCGTCGAGCTTCGGCTTGTCCTTCTTCTTACCTTCCGACATAGCAGGTTCCTTTCAAGGCTCATTAGCGGACTAATAAAACATACGTTCTATAAAAACTTATAATAAAAACATAAATTAGTCAAGCCACTTAACGGGGCCACTGGGCCGGACGCGGGATTGAAGCCACCCACCCCGGTGGCACAGGGCGATAAGGCGCGGTGGGATATAGCCGATGGTCGCGCCATTCAGCAGCCCCCGACCGCATCAACTCGGCTAAAAAGTCGTCCACAAACGCCGTCGGATCAGCGCCCCACACATACCAGCAATAATCTTTATACCACGCACACCCCACCAAATAGGCCGCAACCTCGGCGCGATCCATGCCGCCCACAAGCATCAGCGCATAAGTGAAGATGCGTTTGGCGGCGTGCCACGCCACTTTTTCAGGATGCAACAACCATTTATCATAGCGTTGGCGGGCTTCGTCTAGGCGTTGCAGAGGATTTTCGGTCATTGGGCCGTGGCCGCTATAGG
>CAZLPC010000625.1:233-2102 GCA_964561305.1 uncultured Anaerolineae bacterium | reverse complement strand
GGAACCTTAACCCAATGATTGCTGTGATTGATTATGGCGCTGGTAATTTACGCAGCGTCTATAACGCTTTGTCGCACTTGGGCGCAGATGTCCAAGTTATCGCTGACCCCGCCCGCCTTGCCGATGCCGAAAAAGTGGTGTTGCCCGGTGTGGGGGCTTTTGGCGCAGGTATGAAGGCCCTGCACCAAACAGGCTTTATCGAGCCGATTCAACGGGCTGTTCAAGCAGGTAAGCCGCTGATTGGTATCTGTTTGGGGATGCAATATCTTTTTGATAACAGCGAAGAGATTGGCCAACACGACGGATTGGGCTTGTTGGCGGGGCGCGTGGTGAAGTTTGATGAGGGCACGCTACGGATTCCGCACATTGGCTGGAACCAACTCCATATCCAGCGCCAACACCCCATGTTTACAGGTGTATTGGATGGCAGCTATGCCTACTTTGTTCACTCTTATTATGTGCAACCCAGCGATCCCGACGTGGTTTTGGCCAATACTGATTATGGGACATGCTATGCCAGTGTGGTTGGCAAAGACAACATAGTGGGCATTCAGTGTCACCCCGAAAAAAGCCAGAGCGTGGGGTTGCGCTTTTTGCAAAATTTTGTGGAGTGGCGCGTATGATCATTTATCCAGCGATTGATATACGGGGTGGGCGCGTGGTGCGCTTGCTTTATGGTGATCCGGATATGGAATCGGTATACAGCGATAATCCGGTGGCGGTTGCTCATGAGTGGAAATTGCGCGGCGCAGAATGGGTGCATGTCGTTAATCTCGACGGTGCGTTGGGTGAAAACGAGACCGCCCTAGATGCGCTGCGTGAAATTGCCCATGTGGGCATGAAGGTGCAATTTGGCGGCGGCATTCGCTCTATAGAGTCTGTTCAGCAAGCCCTAGATGCGGGCGCAACGCGGGTGGTGTTGGGCACGCTGATAGTGAATCAGCCCGAACTTGCCCCTGAATTGGTGTCCCGCTTTGGCTCAGAAGCGATTACGGTGGCGTTGGATGCCAAAGGCGGCCAAGTGACGACACACGGTTGGCAAGAGAGCAGCGTGTGGACACCTGCCGAAATTGGCAAGCAGTTGGCGCATGACGGTCTGGTTCATGCGCTATATACCGATGTTAGCAAAGATGGCGATCTTAGCGGGGTAAATGTCGAAGCCACCGCCGAATTGGCGCGACAAACGGGCTTAAAGGTGATCGCGTCGGGTGGAGTTTCTAGCCTAGACGATATTCGCAAAGTAAAAGCCAATTATGATATTGCAGGTGTAATCATTGGGCGGGCGCTCTATGCCAAAATGTTTAGCCTTGAAGACGCTATTGCCATAGCAAAGGAGTAAGCCATGCTAGCCAAACGCATTATCCCCTGCCTAGATGTCAACAACGGGCGGGTGGTCAAAGGCATTAATTTTGTGAATCTGCGCGATGCGGGCGATCCCGTTGAACAAGCGATTATTTATGATCGGGCGGGCGCAGATGAACTGGTTTTTCTCGACATCACCGCAACACATGAAGCCCGCGAAACCATGCTAGATGTGGTGCGGCGCGTGGCCGATTCTATTTTTATTCCATTTACGGTTGGGGGCGGCATTCGCACCGCCGACGATATGCGCGAAACGCTATTGGCGGGCGCAGATCGCGTCAGTGTCAACAGCGCGGCGGTGCAAAATCCAAGTATCATCACTGATGGGGCCGAACGCTTTGGCGTGCAGTGTATTGTTTTAGCCATAGATGCACGTTGGAATGGCGATTTTTACGAGGTGTTTGTAAGCGGTGGGCGCAAACCAACTGGCATGAACGCCATTGAGTGGGCCATGCGTGGCGAAGCCTTGGGCGCTGGCGAAATTTTGCTGACCAGCATGGATAAAGA
>CAZLPC010000625.1:0-223 GCA_964561305.1 uncultured Anaerolineae bacterium | reverse complement strand
GCACACGCGACGGCTACGAACTTAACTTAACCCGCCAAATTAGCGAGGCCATCAATATTCCTGTGATTGCATCGGGCGGGGCAGGCGAAAAAGCTCATTTTTTGCAGGCTTTGACCGATGGCGGGGCAGATGCGGCCCTTGCGGCTTCTTTGTTTCACTATAATGAGCTACAGGTGGCCGACTTAAAGGCCTATCTGCATGAAAATGGCGTTGCTGTGCGCCT
>CAZLPC010000624.1:0-2102 GCA_964561305.1 uncultured Anaerolineae bacterium | reverse complement strand
CGAGATGGCATTGCCCACACCGGGGATAACCTTCAGCGCCTTAGCAATGCCGGGGCCCGCTAGTTTAAGCAAGGTTCCTGCTTTGCTGCCCAGCTTGGCAATGCCGCTACCGACCTTGCTAAGGGCCTTCCCCGCCCAGCTAACACCCCTGCTTGCGCCGTTATAAATTGCGCCTGCACCTCGGGCCACGCTGCTGCCGATGCCTGAAATGCCGCCCCAAATGCCGCGCCCCAAGCTGGCCATCTTGCCGCCCAGCCACGAGCCACCCGTTTGGACGACACTTTTAGCCCCGCTAGCAAAACTTTTAGCAAGGCCCTTGGTGCTGTCCCACATACTTTTAACGCCGCCGCCAATGCTCTTAGCGCCATTAACAACGCCATCTTTAACGCTTTTGCCGAAATCGCCGATGGCTTTGAAGCCGCTTTGCAAGCCGCCCGACACCGTATCGCCGATGCCTTTAGCCGCGCCCGAAGCCCACTGCCCCACCGATTGCATCGCACCTTGCAATTTTACGGGTAGGCCCGCGGCGACTTTTTGGCCGAAGTTGGCCGCCGAGCCTTTGACACTGCTCCAGACCCCGCCCAAGCGCCCCAAACCGTCGCCAACAAGGCCTTTAATTTGGCCGCCTAAGCCCGTCAGGCCGCTTTTCAGCTTGCCGATGCCCTCGCTGGCTCTGGTCATCAGGCCACTCATGCCGTCGCCAATTGCCTTCGACATTTTGGCCATATTGGTTTTAAGCGTGGCCCAACCAGCTTTGGCGGCCTCAAATTTACCTTTCATCCAGCCGCCAAAATCGGAGGCTTTTTGACCCAACCAGCCCGCCGCTTGTTGTGTGCCCGCCGCAATTTTGTTGGCCAACCACGACGCGCCACTGCTGATACCACTGCCCACGGCTTTTGCGCCCGAAGACACTTTATCGCCCAACCACGACGCGCCACTGCCGATGGCCCCGCCCACCCGCGAGAAAAAGCCGCCCGTCTTTTTGACAGCGCCGCCCACGGGGTTGCCGTCGGTGGCGTGGTTAAGGGTGGCGTTGGCGATAGAAGCGGGCGCAGAAGCTAAGTTGGCGAAGTCGGCGCTGGTGTCCATATAATTGGGTACAGCCGCAAGACCAGTGGGCCCATTGGGATCGCCGTGACGGGCCTTAATTTGGGCCGCGCTGTTAGCGACCTTGACCACACCCATTTCAGTGCTTTTGGCAAAGCCAAACATTTTGCCGATGCCCGACCAAATGCTGCGCTGCACAACGGGTTTGCCGTCGGGCGTGGTTTGGGCGGTGTGGGTGGATGGCGCAACGCTGGGTTGGGCCGCGTCATCAAGGGCCACCGCTTCGGCGGTAGCCACGCCTTCTTCGCCATGCAAGGCCCTAATTTTGCGCCGCACATACGTGTTGCCATGCGCCCGTTGCATCTGAATCAGGGCTTGGCGCTGCAAATCGGGCGGCAACTTTTTCAGATCGGCAGGCGTTTTAATCGTAGCCAAATCCGGCGGGGCCGTGTTTTGGCTTTCTGCCGATGTTTGGGTTGGTTTCTGGGTGTGGCGCAATCGCTGACTCATGATGAGTTCCTATGCAATCCCTTCCGAAATAGTTGCTTCTAGCGCATTATAGTTTTCAACTATAGTAGATCGATTTATGTATCTATGCAACCCGCCGCACAACGGGTGCATTTCAAATTGTGGGCGCGCTGTTTTAGCGGGGTTGATGGTGTTGGCGCGGTTCGGCGGGCTGAAGCTCCGCCGCTAGTCAATTCGGCCAATTTTGCTAGCGGCGTGGTTGATAAACCTCTAAAAAATAAACGTGCTACGCGCTTGGAAACGGGACGGAAGTATCCAACCCGAAATGGCGCGGCCATGTGGGATTCGGAGGGTCAAGATCCCTCTTGACCGCCCCTATGTGCGGCCCGATTTATGATTCAAATTTCGTTATAACCATCCACTGAAATGCCATTTTTGATGATTGCCCCCAATTTGAAATACACCCCCCAACAACAAGCGATTAGACATACCCATCACTAGACAAATTAATCAATAAAATCTGCTATACTCGGTAGATCACATTTTTAGAAAAAAGCATGGGCGAGCACGCAGGCATCGCCCCTACA
>CAZLPC010000623.1:0-2110 GCA_964561305.1 uncultured Anaerolineae bacterium | reverse complement strand
CGCTGTTGTTCACCACCACCTCAAACAACCCATTCTCATGCAGGCGGGTCATAGAGTGGCGCTGAGTACCAATGATAAGCGTTAGATCGCGGGCAGTTGGGCGTATGGCCCGCACAACAACAGTATTGTTGTCGAGAGGATGAGGCCCCAACACATCAAAGGGTTTGCCATGATCGCCATGAACCACTGCCGCAATTATATCTGGATGAAGTGGGGATATTGTCATGTCAGCTCCTCAAAAAGTGTATTAGATTTTAATAGAAGTATCGGTGATGATGCTCTTGTTTGCAATATTTCAGCACAAGATTATGAGAACTGCTATAGAAATGAATAGCACATTAGCGGCAGATAGCACGTCCGGGCCGAGCGCAATATTGATATTGTACAGTGTTGGTGCGGGCGTATGCTTCTAGTAGGGGATTGCTAAATAAGAAATTGCGGGTAGCGGCGCTTTCGTGGCAGCTAAAGCAATCATTAAGGCCTGCATTGGGCCATGGCTGGCCGCTATTGGCATCGAACGCGCCAAAATTCCAAGTGCCCACCCGCGATGATGCCGCAAGATCGGCAATTTGCCATGTAGTACGGCTTTCGGCAACATGAATTTCAGGATCAAGCCGACGCTCATCAGAGGTATTCTCAAGTGGACGATAGGCCTCAATGACAATTTGTGTGCCATCGGGCAAGCCTGTTTTGTTTAACACGGCTTCAAGGGCTTGTGGGCTAATATAAAGCTGACGCACCACGCCATCCACTCGCTCCACAGTCGCATAATGTGTCAATTGGATGCGATAATCGGTCGAGAGTTGGATAGGCTCGCGCCCAGCTGGATAGGTGGCAACCACAGTAGGCACAGTGACGGGCACAGCCGCATATTCCCATTGAGAAGCGATAATCAGAACGCCTATCAAGATGAAGCTAAACGCGATGATCAAACGCATAAAACCCTCTAAGTCATTATCAATTGCCTGCTAGTTTAATGAATAGCATAGCAGGCAATTGTTACAGCCTTATTGCGCCGCGATAAATTGACGCAATACCTGAAAATCCTCGTCTAGGGTGGCCCGCTTCGAGCGTTCATAAAGCGCTACCGCCGGATGAAACAAAGGAACAATGTGAATGGCCCCAAAATCGGCTTGGCCGCGCAATACTTGGCCACGCAACTGGCTGATTTTTTGCGTTTTTTCAGGCATATCAAACAGCTTCAAAATAAACTCCATCGAAAAACGGCCTAAGGTTGCAATCACTTGGGGTTGAATAATGTTGATTTGGCGCACCAAAAATGGCGAATATAGCTCGATCTCTTTCTTATTTGGATCGCGGTTTTCGGGTGGGCGGTCTTTCACAATGTTGGTGACATAAACCTCTTCGCGCTTAAGACCAATTGAGGCAATCAGTTCATCTAATACACGTCCCGATGCCCCGCAAAATGGCACCCCCGTTTTGGCTTCGTTTTCGCCGGGAGCTTCGCCAATAAACATAATGCTAGCAAAGTGGCTGCCTTGTCCAATCACCGGAAAGTAGCCATTTGAGGTGCGGAACTCATATAGGGGGGATTCAGTTAGATGAAGGATTTCATCACGGATTTGGCGCAATTGCTCGGTGCGGTCGCTCATGCTCAATACTCCTTGCGACATATAGTTGGTTTTGGTTGCATCAGGATAGCAAGGGATGGGGTGGTGGGCAAGCATGGGGGTGTTTGGTGGGCGCTCCTCTGACAAGAACACCTAAAAATAAGGGGATATTCCCGTATAAGCACGCTAAATCTTATTTTATAGCTTGTGCAAAACCGTACAACATCCCTAGACAAGCGGTGATGTTTTTCGTAGACTGTCGCCTCGTCAGATGTTCTTATAGGTTTTAAGGATGGCAAGCGTGAAATATATGGTTTTGTTGGGTGCTGGGCTGATAGTGGCGATCTTGTTGGTGGCCAGCGAGTGGTATTATGAAGACCCCGCTGTGCGCCAAAGCCAGTATCAAATTGCAGCACAAACTGTTGCAGTTATTGATCGGCAAGCGGCTACCCATGCCATTATGGAACTAACTGTGCAGGCTTCAGTTCCCATCCAAACACAATATGCAGCTGCCTTGCAATATAACGATTTGCTGGTGG
>CAZLPC010000622.1:0-2111 GCA_964561305.1 uncultured Anaerolineae bacterium | reverse complement strand
GTGGCGGGCATAGGCCATCACCGCACCGCAGACCAGCAACATCGCACTCGCAGTTAATAACAGTAAGCGCATCAGTCGGCACTCCTTTTGTGGCAGCATGATAAGCATAGAAGTGTAGCCGACGCATCTAAACGCTGCACCTACGCTAAGGGAGCGTTTGGTCTACGAGCCGCGATTGCTCGCTGACAGAGGTGGGTTTTTCGGAACGATTTCACGCGGTCGGCTTAACCTCTCCCCAACCCCTCTCCCCACAAACGCAACAACGGCATTTGCAACGGTATGATGAGGGAGAGGGAGATTTAGAGGGTGAGGTTTTGCAAGGCCCAGACGGACTTTTCAAAAAGCCACCCCTTGTGAGGCAATTGATCCCTGCTAGATAACGTGGGCCGATACTCGGTCAGCCCACAGCTTATTTGGCCTGATCTTACGGGGTGATAGATAATGTATAGGCGTTGGCCGTTTGCGGATTAAGGCTAAGGACATAGACCCCATACGATCCGCCCGCCAACAGCCGCGCCTCAATAATGAGCGTGTCGTTGGGGCCGCTGGTGCGGCTGATGATGTCGGCATCGAACACGTCCAACAGATATTGGCTGGTGGCCCCGTTGGTGGGCGCAAAGCTGATGGTGATGGTTTGGTCGGCATCGCCCGCAAAATAGAGGATGTGTTGGTTGTTTTGGGCGCTAAATGCCCCGTTGATGCTATCCCCGATGCTGATGGTGTTTTCAAAGCTGATGATTGTGCCACTGTTGGGGCCATCGGGGGGTGGGGCGCTGACCGCGCCGACAGCGGTTAGCGTGATAGTATAGTCGCCAGTGCCATTGTACTGCATGGCCACAATCGTATAGTCCCCGCTTTCAATAATCTCATAGACAATTTGCGAGTTAAAGGTGGTCTCGTCGGCATCGTCGTTTTCGGCCAGCAACGTGCCGTTTGCATCCAATAGCACCAAATAGGTGTCCAGCGCGTTTTCATCATCGGCGATCATGCTGATGGTGATCATATCGCCGGCTTCGGCGCTAAAGCTGAATAGGTGTTCATCGTCACCCGCCGCAATTGTACCGCGCTCACTTTCGCCATAGACCAACACGCCATCATCCGGAACACTGGGGGCGGGCGTTGGTGCTGGGCTTGTTTCGTCGCCAAAGCGCAGCGTGTCTAGCATGGCCACCAGTAACGCCACTGTGTCGGTGTTTTGGGTCGGATCGCTGATTTCTAAGACCCACCATACGGCTTGGGTCGGGTCATCGGGAAACAGCACCAGCACATAATATAAATCTACGACTGCGGTGGGGACATAAACCAGCGGGATAGGCCCGCGTTGGGTAGTCAGAGATTCAACCTCAAAATCAGCAGGGCTAAGGGTGTCTTCAAAATCTTCAATCACCAAGCTGGCCAACACGTCTTCAGCAAAAGCGGTGGTGTCGTTTGGATCGAGCGCTGCATAGGTGGTGGTGTCGGGAATGTGCAGCAAAAACAAGCGGCTGCCAATGGCGCTCTCGTCTTCTAGCAGGGCTTCATCCGAGACCAGCACGGCCACGCCCTCGTCAACAATTGGCGCTTCATACCATGTATCAGGATAGTCCAGCGTCAGATCAAGTTCGTCCCACGCGAAGGTTTGGCTAAGGTTCAAATCGGTTTGGGCTTGGGTAGGTGTGGCGGGCGCAATCCACACCAGCCATCCCAAAAATAACACGCCAATGAGCAAGATGGGGCTTTTCATAATGGTCGTATCTCCTTTAGCTGCCGAGTGATAGCGTAAGGCTACTCTATTTTGGGGCGGCGGGCAAACGTGGTTTGACGTACCATCTGGTTTTGAATATAGTCTTAATAAGATAAAAGTGGTTCTTTATTAATAGGTGCATAATGAACGCTCATCAACATCAAGCCCCATCTGCCGACCAAAACCAAGATACGGCACCAGATCGCCAAGCCAAGCCAACCCCACATCCCGCCGGCCACCCCGATGCTCAATATGTCAATGTGCGTAGCCTTCAGCAGCGTTATGGCCAACGCGCCGTGATGCGGATGATGGCCCAACAGCCACCCGAAAACGCCGTACAGCCCTTTTTTGGCAACATCGGTAACGCCATTGGTGATGCGGTTGGCGG
>CAZLPC010000621.1:0-2114 GCA_964561305.1 uncultured Anaerolineae bacterium | reverse complement strand
TGGCCAATGAGCGTTGGAAAATCGGGGTTAATGGGTGGGTGATAAAGTTGGGCGATGTCGAGCGCATCATAAATTTGAAGGCCGTTCATACCATCTAGTTGAAGAGCTTGCAAGCTGGCTTCGATAAAACTCAATCCACCCACTACAGATACAGGAACACCCGCCGCGCTGGCCGCCGCCAAAATAAGCTGTGTGGTGCGTTCGCCAACCATGGGGTGGCCGGGTACAGCATAAATTACTCCCTCTGAGCGCTGGCCCAATCTCACAATCTCTTGAGCAATACGCTGATATAGCGATTCAAAGTCTTCGGCAGTTTCATACCATACGTCAAAGCTGTGATAAATGGGCTTGGTGGGTAAGCTATCTAAGAGGGGATGCTGATTTGTTCGCAGATATACATCGGTGGCATTTTCTAGGCAGCGCCACGCTGCCAATGTCATATCTTCAACCCTACCGGGGCCTAATCCAACAATGATAATACTCATCAAAAATGCCTTTCAGAATCAAAAAAGGCAAAGCCATGCTTCACCTTTTTCTTGTTTTTATTGGGTTGCTCAAAGCGCATTAACGCTTGGTATAGGTCGGCGCTTTGCGTGCGCGTTTAAGGCCGGGCTTCTTGCGCTCTTTCTCGCGGGGGTCGCGGGTCAAAAATCCAGCACGACGCAGCGCCGGGCGCAAGTTTTCATCATACTTCAACAAAGCACGCGCTAGCCCCAGTTGAATGGCATCGGTTTGGCCAGTAAAGCCACCACCGCTTACTTTTACGGTCACATTAAAGCGTCCCATTTGCTCAGTAACATTAAAAGGCAAAAAGGCGCGTTCAATGGAGCCAAAAGCCGTCAAATATTCAGCACCGGACAACTCGTTAATGATTATGTTGCCGTTGCCACCGGGGTAAATGCGTACCCGTGCCGTCGAAGATTTACGACGGCCAACACCTTCAAAATACCGTTGTTGCTGTTGTTCCATCTCGAAAATGTTCCCTCAAATCACTCTGTCAGCTTAATCGGCTTGGGTTGTTGGGCCTCGTGCGGATGCGCGCTGCCCGTATAAACCTTCAACTTCTTATACATAGCACGGCCAAGGCGGTTATGGGGCAACATGCCCTCCACCGCCAGTTGCAATGCACGTTCGGGGTGCTTCCGCATCAGTTCCCGCAGGGTCATAGATTTCATGCCACCGGGATAGCCACTGTGCCGATAGTACATTTTTTGATCCAAACGACGGCCAGTAACATGAATTTTGTCGGCGTTAATAACGATAACAAAATCACCCATGTCCGTGTTGGGCGTAAAGGTCGGCTTGTGCTTACCGCGCAAAATAATGGCAATGCGCGAAGCCAGCCGGCCAAGGGTTTCCCCTTGAGCATCAACAATCCACCATTCCCGCTTAATATCTGACGGGGTTGGTGCAAAGGTTTTAAACTTCATCTGGTGCTGCCTCCAAAATCCAAATCAACTAAAAGGCAAGTGTACGATACGTTACATTGGTTAAAACAAGACCTTGTGGTGGTGCGCTGGGGCCAGATTGCGACCGATTTGCACTCAAAAAAGCTACTTCAAACACCTCAAGGCTCATCTTACCGCGCCCAACATCCACCAAAGTACCTACAATACTGCGTACCATACGCTGCAAGAAGCCATTGGCGGTTAATAAGATGTGTATTTCATCCGCTATCACCACCAAATCGGCGGTAAAAACATGGCGGATGGTGCTATCGCCGTGTGTGGGTTGGCCAAACGTGGCGAAGTCATGCACACCTATCAACAATTGTAGTGCTTGGCGCATTGCAACTGTATCCAGTGCTTGCTGCCAGTGCCACATCAGGTGATCGCGCAGTGGATCACGGGCGGGCGCGATATACAGTCTGTACAAGTATGTGCGGCTTACCGCGTCGTAACGCGGATGAAAGCCGTTTTCTACCGCTTGTATCGCCTGAAGCGCAATATCAGGTGGTAGATGGCTGTTGGCGGCACGCATCAGGGCGGGTGTGGGATGTGGCCATGCCATTTCCCACGCAATCACTTGCCCCGATGCGTGCACGCCAGTATCGGTGCGGCCAGCGCCCGTGCAACTGATAGGTTGCTGGGCCACGTTGCTTAATGCGGCCTCTA